>JANMSZ010000370.1:0-9202 GCA_031389925.1 Hyphomicrobiales bacterium
GCCGCCCACGAACGTCCGCTGGCGCGGTCGCGCTTCATCACTTGATCGAGCTGCAGCCGTTCCGGCACCGGTTCGGCGGCGACAGCGCCGTAACGCGCGCGGATGCCGTCGGCTTGTGCGCGCCAGGCGGCGACAAGCGCGGCATGATCGGCATGCGCGGCAAGCCAGGCGGTGACGGCCTCCAGCCGGTCGGCCGGCAATTCGCCGTCGACATAGGCGTGAAGCTCTTCCTCGGTCACAGGTGAATTGCGGTCGACCATGGGCCTTCCTTCTCTCTCATTTCACGCGGCGGAGCGCCGGGCGTCCGCCGTCGAGGTAAGTTTTGATTTGCACACGGGCACGCGCCAGACGCGACATCACGGTTCCGATCGGGACGCCTTGCACTTCCGCGACCTCGCGGTAGCTCAGCCCTTCGAGCACGACGAGCAGCAACGCTTGGCGTTGATCTTCCACCAGCGTGGCCAGCGCGCGTTCGATATCGCGGCCGCCGGCTTCCGGCCCCGCAAGATCCGGCGCGTCGTTGTCCTCGATCGAGGACATCGGCGGCCGACGCGACAGCGAGCGCAGCCGGTTGCGGTTGAGATTGGTCAAGATCGTATAGAGCCAACTGCGCACCTCGCCGCCATGAAACAAATGCTCCGAACGCAAGGCCCGTACCAAGGTGTCCTGCACCAGATCGTCGGCGATGTCGGAATCCCGGGTCAGCGCGCGGGCATAGCGGCGCAGCGCCGGAATCGTCGCCTCGACGTTCTGTTGAAACGTGGCCAAGCCGGGCCCCCTCGATCGACCGTTTAAGGTTCGGACACCTCAATCTAAGGTATTCGCGCCCCGCCGCCAAAAGGCCGTCTGGCCTTGCGTCTGAGAGGAAAAACCCCTCAATCGCGGACATATTCCCGGAAACGAATTGAATTAGCGAAGATCGCCCGCCGGGCCGGGCGGTTTGCTTGATGGCCCTAGGACCCTATGCCATACGAAAGCAGCCGGCGTTCACCGGCGGAATGGGAAGATCGATGGCGGAAGTCTCGGGAATGATGCGCGGCAAGCGCGGGCTGATCATGGGCGTGGCGAACAACCGTTCGATCGCCTGGGGCATCGCGCGGGCCTGCCGCGACCACGGCGCCGACCTGGCGTTTACCTATCAGGGCGATGCCCTCAAGAAGCGCGTCGAGCCGCTGGCGGAGGAGGTCGACGGGCTGGTGGTCGGCCATTGCGACGTCACCGATCCGGCCTCGATGGACGCGGTGTTCGCGGCGGTGAAAACGGCCTGGGGCTCGCTGGATTTCCTGGTGCACGCCATCGCGTTCTCAGACAAGGACCAACTCGACGGCCGCTACGTCGACACCACAGAAGACAATTTCACCAAGACGATGCTGGTGAGTTGCTATTCGTTCACGGCGATCGCGCAACGCGCGGAAAAGCTGATGACCAATGGCGGATCGCTGCTGACGCTGACTTATTATGGCGCCGAGAAGTGGATGCCGCATTACAACGTCATGGGACTGGCCAAGGCCGCGCTCGAGAGTTCGGTGCGGTATATGGCGGCCGATCTCGGCGTCAAGAACATCCGCGTCAACGCGATTTCGGCCGGACCGATCAAGACGCTGGCGGCGTCCGGCATCGGCGACTTCCGCTACATCCTGAAGTGGAACGAATATAACACCCCGTTGCGGCGTAACGTGACGCTGGAAGATGTCGGCAAGGCCGGGGTGTTTTTCCTGTCCGATCTGTCGAGCGGCGTGACCGGCGAAATCCAGCACGTCGATGCCGGCTACCACATCGTCGGCATCAAGCATCCCGACGCCCCGGATTTCACGGTCAAGTAAAGACGGCACGCGCATGATCCCGAAAAGTGGGCACCGGTTTTCGGATAAGATCATGCGCAAACCAAAATGACGGCAAAGCCGACCGTCTACTATCTCCGTCATGGCGAAACCGACTGGAACGTCGGCGGCCGGCTGCAGGGCCGCCGCGACATTCCGCTCAACGCGCGGGGCCGCGGGCAGGCCACCCATTGCGGCGGCATCTTGCGCGATCTGTTCGCCCGCGACGGCCGCGATCCCGCCGCGCTCGATTACGTGTCGAGCCCGCTCGGGCGGGCCACCGAAACCATGGAATTGGCGCGGGCCGAGCTCGGCCTGCCGGCGCAAGGCTATGGGCTCGACGAGCGGCTGGCTGAACTCTCGTTCGGCGACTGGGAAGGCTTCACCATCAAGCAATTGCACGAGCGCGACCCGGTCCACATTTCGCAGCGCGAGCACGACAAATGGCACTTTGTGCCGCCGGGCGGGGAGAGCTACCGGATGGTCTCGGCGCGTATGGCGGCGTGGTACGACAGCCTGACGGGCGACACGGTGGCGACTGCCCATGGCGGCACGGCGCGCGGGCTCATGGCGTATCTCGGCATCGCCAAACCGGCCGCGGCGCCCTTGGTCGATATCGCGCAGGGCGTCGTCTATGTGTTTCAGGGCGACCGGATGACCCGCTACGCATAAGCGTTCACCCGCCGGGGTGGTATCGTGACCGGCGTCAATAAGGAGTCGCAAGCTCATGTTCGATTTCGATCGCGTGATAGAGCGCCGCGGCACGCACGCATCGAAGTGGGACAACATGGCCCGCCTGTCGGGCATCTCTGTGCCCGATGCGATCGCGATGTGGGTGGCGGACATGGATTTCGCCGCGCCGCCAGGTGTCACGGCAGCGCTCACCGCCGAGGTCGAGCGAGGCACGCACGGCTATTATGCCGACACCGGCAGTTGGGCCGCCGCGCTCGCGGACTGGATGGCGCGCCGCCACGGCATGAAGGTGGATCCGGCGACCGTCAGCCCCACACCCGGGATCGTTGCCGGGCTCGGCCTCATCCTGCAGGCCGTCACCGCGCCGGGCGACGAAGTCGTCGTCTTTCCACCCGCCTATCACGCCTTCCGCAAGATCATCCTCGCCAATGACCGGCGTATTCTCGATGCGCAGTTGGTCGAGCGGCAGGGCCGCTATGCGATGGATCTCGATGCGCTGCGCGACATGCTGACGCCGAAGACGAAAGTCGTGTTCTTTTGCAGCCCGCACAATCCGGGCGGCACTGTCTGGTCGGCGGAGGAAATTCGCAGCCTGGCCGCGTTCTGCGCCGAGCACGACCTGATCCTTGTCTCCGACGAGATTCACTGCGACCTGGTGTTCGACGGCGCCAAGCACACGCCGACGCTGTCCGCCGCGCCCGAGATTGCAGACCGTCTGATCACCTGCGTCGCCGCGACAAAGACCTTCAATCTCGCCGGCGCCCATGTCGGCGCCTGTATCGTCACGAACCCGGAGTTGAAGCGCCGTCTTGACGCGCGGATCGCGGCAAGCGGTCTGGGCTCGTACAATCTGTTCGGCATGGTGGCGACCGAAGCGGCTTGGCGTACCGGCGAGGCGTGGCTCGACGCGTTGCTGCCCTACCTCCAGAAGAACCGCGATCTATTCGATGCGCGAATTCAGGCGGCCGCCCCGGGCGCGCGCTCCATGCATCTCGACGCCACCTATCTCGCCTGGGTCAACTTCTCCGGCACGGGTGTTTCCGCCAAAGACGTGGCGGGCAGGGTGGCGGATCGCGCGAGGATTTTCGCCAGCCCCGGTCCGCAGTTCGGGCCGGGCGCCGATACTTGGTTGCGCTTCAATTTCGCGACGCCGCGGCCGGTCCTCGAGGAAGCGCTCGGGAGGCTGGAGGACGCCTTCGCCGATGTGCGGGGCAGAAAGTGACGCCATGAAACGGCCCGTGGTCGGCGTAATCGGAAGCGCGCACCTGGTGGAAAACCGGTTTCCAGCCCAGCGCGTCGGCGAGCGAAACTTGCTGGCGGTGTCGGACGTGGCGGGCGCCTTGCCGTTGATGTTTGCGGGCGCGCCCGAGATTACGGATATCGAGGCGCTGCTGGGGGCGGTTGACGGCGTGTTGCTGACCGGCGCCCGCGCCAACGTCCATCCAACGCACTTCGGTACGGAGGCGCATCCAAGCTACGAACCATACGACACGAGGCGCGACGCGATGGCGCTGGAATTGGTCCGCGTTTGTGTCGCGCGCGGCGTGCCGCTGCTCGGCCTATGCCGCGGCTTTCAGGAAATGAATGTGGCCTTCGGCGGCTCGCTGCATCCCGAGATCCGGGATTTGCCAGGCCGGCAGAACCACCGCATGCCGCGGCTGCCGGACGGTGAAATCCATCCGGATCAGGATGTCGTCTATGGCGACCGGCATGACGTTCAATTGATCGCCGGGGGCGCCTTTGCCCGGCTGATGGGCAAGGAGCTCATCCGGGTGAACTCGCTTCACGGCCAAGGCATCCTCGAGCCCGGCAAACGCGTCGTCGTCGAAGGCGTGGCGGAAGACGGCACCATCGAGGCGATCCGGATCGCCGACGCCCCCGGTTTCGCGCTCGGCGTCCAGTGGCACGCCGAGTACGATCCGCAACGCAATCCGGTCAACCGCGCGCTGTTTCAGGCCTTCGGCGCGGCGGTGGCGGCGCAAGCGGACGCCAGACAAGGCGCAAAGGCCGCCAAAGGCGCCTGATTTGACCGCTCGGCAGGCCCGGGGTACCAACTCGGCAACCGCGGAACTCTCATGTCGTTCAATACCTTCGGCCATCTTTTCCGGTTCACCAGCTTCGGCGAAAGCCACGGGGCGGCGATCGGCTGCGTGGTCGATGGCTGCCCGCCGCGCATTCCGCTGACCGAAGCTGACATCCAGTTGCATCTCGACAAGCGCCGCCCGGGCCAGTCGCGCTTCACCACGCAACGACAGGAACCGGACGCGGTAAAGATTTTGTCGGGTGTATTCACCGGCGAGGATGGCGTTCAGGTCACGACCGGTACCCCCCTGATGCTGCAGATCGAGAACGTCGACCAGCGCTCGAAGGACTACACCGACATCAAGGCCAAGTACCGCCCCGGCCACGCCGGCTACACCTACGACGTCAAATACGGCATCCACGATTATCGCGGCGGCGGGCGCGCCTCGGCGCGCGAGACCGCGGCGCGTGTGGCCGCCGGCGCAGTGGCGCGCAAGATCGTGCCCGGCTTGAGCGTTCGCGCGGCGCTGGTGCAGATGGGCCCGCACAGAATCGATCCGGCGCGCTGGGACTGGAACGAGGTTGACAAGAACCCGTTCTTCTGCCCGGACGCCAAGCAGGCGAAATTCTTCGAGGAGTACTTGGACGGTGTGCGCAAATCCGGCTCGTCGGTCGGCGCCGTGATCGAAGTCGTGGCCGAGGGGGTCCCCCCCGGCCTCGGCGCGCCCGTCTATGCCAAGCTCGATGGCGATCTCGCCGGCGCGCTGATGGGCATCAACGCGGTCAAAGGCGTGGAGATCGGCGACGGCTTCGCCACCGCGGCGATGAGCGGCGAGGAAAACGCCGACGAGATGAGGATGGGCAATGACGGCAAGCCGGTGTTCCTGTCGAACCATGCCGGCGGCGTGCTTGGCGGCATCTCGACCGGGCAGACGATTGTCGCGCGCTTTGCGGTGAAGCCGACCTCGTCGATCCTCAATCCGCGCAAGACGGTGGATCGCTACGGCAACGACACCGAGATATCGACCAAAGGCCGCCACGATCCGTGTGTCGGCATTCGCGCGGTGCCCATCGGCGAAGCCATGGTGGCATGCGTGCTGGCCGATCACTATCTCATGCATCGCGGCCAAGTGGGCGAGGGCACGGCGTGGCCGTTCAAGCCCGGCGCCTGATGTTGCGTTCAAGGAAAATCAGTGCCGAATAGTCATTCAAGCGTCGAAGCGGCCATCAAGGCCTTCGCCAAAGGCGAGATCGTGGTCGTCATGGACGACGACGACCGCGAGAACGAGGGCGATCTGTTCGTCGCAGCGTCGCTGTGCACGCCGGAGAAGATGGCGTTCATCATCCGCAATACGTCGGGCATCGTCTGCGCGCCGCTCGGCATCGAGCTTGCGCGCCGTCTGCATCTCGATCCGATGGTGGCGGAAAACGACGCGCCGCTCGGCACCGCTTTCACCGTCACCGTCGACGTGCGCCACGGCCTCTCGACCGGCATTTCGGCGGAGGAGCGCACCAACACCGTGCGTGCGCTGGCCAACGACAATAGCGGCGCTGCCGACTTCGTGCGGCCCGGTCACGTGTTTCCGCTGGTCGCGCGCGAAGGCGGCGTGCTGATGCGCTCGGGCCATACCGAAGCTTGCGTCGATCTTTGCCGTCTTGCCGGACTGCCGCCGGTCGGCGTGCTGTCCGAGCTGATGAAAGACGACGGCACCGTGATGCGCGGTCCGGATGTCGCGGCCTTTGCCGAGAAGCACAAGCTGGCGCAGGTCTCGATCGCCGAGCTGATCGCCTACCGCCAGAGCCGCGACAAACTGGTCGAGCGTGTGTCCGAGTTTCAACTGGCCTCCGACATCGGCACGCTCAAGGGCTATGCCTACGTCACGCCGTTCGACCGCGTGCATCACATGGCCTTCGTTTATGGCGACATCGGCGACGGCAGACAGGTGCCGGCGCGGCTGCATCGCGCCGACGTGATCGGCGACGTGTTCGGCGGCGCCAAGACGATTCGCGCGGCGCTGTCGCGCTTCAAGAAAGAAGGCCGTGGCGTCATCATCTATCTGCGCGACGGCACGGCCGGCGTGCCCGTGGTGGTGCCTCAGGACAGCGACAGCGGAACCGAAGCGGCGCGCACCAAGCAGTGGCGCGAAGTCGGCCTCGGCGCCCAGATACTCAAGGATCTCGGCATTTCCTCGATCCGCCTGCTGTCGTCGAGCAAGCGCACCTATGTCGGCCTCGGTGGTTTCGGCATCGAAATCGTGGCGACGGAAACGCTGGAAAGCTAAGCGCATAAGTCCAACGCGGGCTTTTTTTCGTCCGCGCGCTGTGCCACCATTCGGGCATGAGGCGACGTGGTCTTTATCTAGCCATCGCCGGCGCATTCACCGTCGCAGGTCTTGTCCTCGCGACCGCTGCGCCAAGTCCGTGGCGCTTTGCCGACAGAAGCCCGGGCGCCGTTCCGGTCGATGTCGAACTGGTGATCGCGGTCGACATCTCCTATTCGATGGACCCGGAAGAGCAGGCGCTGCAGCGCGAGGGCTACATCCAGGCGCTGACGTCGCGCGAGTTTCTGCGCGCGTTGCGCGAGGGCGCCAATGGCAAGATCGCCATCACGTATTTCGAATGGGCCGGAGGCACCGACCAGAAGATTGTCATGCCGTGGCGGCTGATCGACGGCCCGGAATCCGCCGACGCGGTCGCCGCAGAGATCGCACGTGCGCCCTACCGCAGGGCCTCGCGCACCTCGATTTCCGGGGCGCTTGGCTTCGCCAAGCCACTGTTCGACAATAGCGGATATCGCGGTCTGCGCCGTGTCATCGACGTCTCGGGCGACGGCGCCAATAATTCCGGTCGGCTGGTGGTCCAGGCGCGCGACGACGTGCTCGCCGCCGGTATCACCATCAACGGCTTGCCGATCATGCTCAAGCGCTCCAGCTACGGTACGCTCGATGTCGATCAACTCGACATCTACTACGAGGATTGCGTGATCGGCGGCGCCGGTGCCTTCGTCATCCCGATCCGCGAGCGCGAGAAGTTCATCGAGGCGACGCGCACCAAGCTGGTGCTGGAAATCGCCGGCCGCCAGCCGGAGCCGCGCGTCATCCCGGCTTCCGCCCAGGCGCCGCGCGTGTCCTGCACGATCGGGGAGCGGATGTGGCAGGAGCGCTGGGGCGGCGGCGGAATGGATTTCCAGTAGGCGTTAGCGCTCGAACTTCGCCACCAGTTCGACGTGAAACGAATAGCGGAACTGATCGACCGGCGTGACGCTCGTGAGCTTGTAGCCGCCGTCGACCAGAATGCGCGCATCGCGCGCGAAGGTCACAGCATCGCACGATACAGCGACGATGGCCGGCACCTTGCTCTTGGCCAGTTCGCGCACTTGCGCCTCCGCGCCCTGGCGCGGCGGATCGAATACCACGGCGTCGAACACTTTGAGCTCGGCAGCCATCAGCGGGCGGCGGAATAGGTCGCGCGTCTGCGCCTCGACCTGCTTCAAGCCCGGCGTGTTCGCGGCCGCGCGTTGCAGCGCCTTGATGGCCGGTCCTTCGTTATCGACCGCGCTCACCCGCGCGCGCTCGGCCAGCCGTAACGCGAATGTGCCGATGCCGGAAAACAGGTCGGCAACGCGTTTGGCCGCGCCGACATGATCGAGGACCAGCCGCGCCAAGGCGGCTTCGCCTTCGGCGGTCGCCTGCAGAAATGCGCCGGGCGGCAACGGCACATGAGCCTTGCCGACTTTCAAGGTCGGCTGCGAGCCTTGCGCTACCAATTCGCCGTGCCGCGTCAGCCGTGCAAGCTTGTGTTTCGCGACCAGCGTGGCGAGGGTACCGGTGCGCTGCGACGTCAGCGGCCCCGAGCCGCGCACGTCCATGTCGATGCCGGAATCGGTGGCGGTCACGTGGATATCGAGCGGCTTGTCCGTGGGTTTGAGAATCTCAGCGACCGCCCAGGCGGCTTCGATGGCGCCCTTGAGGCCCGGCGCCAGCACGGGGCAGCGGTCGATGGCGACGATGTGGTGCGCCCTGGGCGCGGCAAAGCCGACCTCGAGCAGATCGCGCCCGCCACGACGGGCATGCAAAACCGCGCGGCGGCGGCCCTGGCCATGGGCGTCGATCAGCGTGCCGACCGGCGCGATGAGGTTGGCGTGCGCCAGCGCTTCGACCACCAGTTCGCGTTTCCAGATGTGATATTCGGCCAGCGACCAATGCTGCATGGCGCAGCCGCCGCAGATGCCGAAATGCTTGCAGATCGGCGTTTCGCGCTCATGGCTCGGTTTGTCGACATGGATCAGATGCCGCCGATCGGGATGGCCGTCGATGCGTTCGACCGTCACGATCTCGCCCGGCAAAGTATAGGAGACGAACACCGGTCCGACATTGGTGTCGGCGACGCCGTCGCCGCGATGGCCGAGACGGGCGATGGTGAGCTGTTCAGTCATGCACGGCGCCGATCAGGAATTCGGCATTGCCGTCGCCACCGGTGATCGGCGAGGGCGCAATACCGAGAACGCGCCATCCGAGCGCCGTAACAAATTTGGAAATATCGTCGCAGACCGCGGCATGTATGGCGGTGTCGCGCACGATGCCGCGTTTCAGCGCGGCGCGGCCGGCCTCGAATTGCGGCTTGATCAGCGCCACCAGCTGCGCCGGCGGTTTTGCCAGCGCGAGGGC
>JANMSZ010000313.1:0-11351 GCA_031389925.1 Hyphomicrobiales bacterium
TTCTTTGTGGATCGCGTCGTTGCCGGCCACGATATGGCCGGTGGCGAACAGGTCGTCGCCGCCGGTGATGTCGGTGACGAAGCCGCCGGCCTCCCGGATCAGGATCAGGCCGGCCGCCATGTCCCAGGGCTTGATGTCGCGTTCCCAGTAGCCGTCGAGCCGCCCGGCGGCGACCCAGGCCAGGTCAAGCGCGGCGGCGCCGAAGCGGCGCAAGCCGGCGACCTGCTCCTGCATGGCGCCGGTCTCCATGCGCGCCAGCACCAGGTCGCCGCGGCCGATATGCGGGAGGCCGCAGGCAATCACCGATTCCGACAGCCGCTTGCGGCCGGCGACGCGGATGCGCTGGTCGTTGAGGAAGGCGCCCTTGCCCTTTTCGGCGATGAATAGCTCCTCGATCGCCGGATTGTAGATCAGGCCTGCGACAATCGCGCCCTCGCGCTCCAGCGCGATCGAGATCGCGAATTGCGGAATGCCGTGCAGGAAATTGGTGGTGCCGTCGAGCGGGTCGACAATCCAGGTGTGCGACTTGTCGGCGCCTTCGCGGCGGCCGCCTTCCTCGCCGAGAAAGCAGTAGCCGGGCCGGGCCTTGGACAATTCGGCGTAAAGCGTCTCTTCGGCGCGCTTGTCGGCGGCGGAGACGAAATTGGCCGGGCCCTTGAGCGAGACCTGGAGCTTTTCAAGTTCGCCGAAATCGCGCTTGAGCGCGCGCGCGGCCTTGCGCGCGGCGGCGATCATGACGTTGAGCAGGGCGGAGTGGTGCATAAGCGTGGGGTCTGCCCGCGCGGACGGCTGGCGTCAAGGCCGCAGCGCCGCCTGGGTGGAGAGCCACTTGTTGGCAGCGGTCTTGGCGGCTTCCTGCACCGCCGGGGTCTGCTTGCCGGCAAAAACGTCGAGGTCGGGATCGCCGGCGCCGCCGGCCTTGGCGACGAGGTGCCACTTGACCGCTTCGGCGGGGTCGGCGGGCATGCCGCGCCCGGCCATCAAGATGCGCGCCAGCCGGTTCTGCGCAATCGCGCTGCCGCGGCGCGCAGCGATCAGGAACAGCCTGGCCGCCGCAGCCTCGTCCTTGCCGACACCATCGCCGTTGAATTGCGCGATGGCATATTCGACCATCGAATCCAGATTGCCGGCGACCGAGGCCGCGCCCATCCACCGCATTGCCGCGCTTATGTCCTTGGGTACGCCGCGGCCTTCTTTGTACATGGTGGCGAGCGCGTATTGCGCCTCCGCATTGCCGGCTTCGGCGGCCTGGCGGAAAAACTCGGCGGCGCGGTTGAAATCCTGTGGGAATTGCGTGCCCTGCAGATACAGCAGGCCGAGATCGTAGGCCGCGGCGGGGTGACCGAGCTTGGCGGCGGCATCCAGGAGCCGCGCGCCGTCCTGCGTATTGCGCTGTCCGGAGCGGCCTTCGAAGTTGAACATCGCCAGCGCGAAGATGGCGTCGCGGTCGCCAAGCGCCGCGGCCTGTTTGTACCACTGCGCCGCCTTGCTGTCGTCGCGGCCGACGCCGAGGCCTTGCGCGTAGAGTTCGCCGAGCAAGGTCATGGCCTTGGCATCGTTCTGCTGCGCGCGCTTGGTGGCCTCGGCGAGCGCCGTCAGATAGGCGCCGCGCTGAAAGGCTCCGTACATCGTGTCGGCATTGGCGTCCGCGGCAGGCGCGGCATTCGGCGCGGGCGGTGGCACTGGTGTTTTGTTTTGGGGTGTCTTGTTCTGCGCATAAGCCGGCGCGGTGAGCGCGACCGCGAGCAACGCAACGAGAATGCCCTTCCGCACGCACATCATGCCGCGGTCTCCGGCACGACCAGATAGCGGGCGGCGTCGGCGATCTTGGCGGAGACGGTTTGCGGATCGGCCCAGATCCAGTCGCCGAGCGCGATGAAATCGGCGCCGGCTTTGACCAGCGGCTCGACTTCGGAAGCGCTGGCGGCATAACCGACGCAGGGCGCCTCGAACACTTCGGCCCACCACGACACGCGATCTTCGACGGCGTCGAAGGCGGGACGTTCGCCGCTGTCGTCCGGCTCGCCGAACATCACGTAGTCGCAACCCAACTCGGCGGCGGTCATGGCGTCGTGACGCGTCTCCATGCGGCCGGCGCCGGCGATGCGGTCCGGCTTGATCTGTTCGAGCGCTTCGGTGAAGCCGGCTAGGCCGGCGAGATGCGCGCCGTCGGCGCCGGCGCGCGCCACCAGATCGGCATGGCCGTCGAGCAACACCGCGACTTGCCTGTCCTGTGCGACACCGGCGAGCGTCTTGGCGGTGTTGATCATGCTGCGCTCGTCGGCCTCGTTCAGGCGCAGCAGCACCGCCGCGACATCACCCGCGCCGAGCGACGCCGCGAGCGTTGCCGAAAACGCATCGGCGTCCGCGACGAGCGGAGTGACGAGATAGAGGCGCGGCTTAGGGCGCGGTTCGACTTTGTTCGGGCGCGACGTCATGGTCCCCGCATGCTAGCCCAATCGGGCGAAAGATTGGCGTTTAGAGGAAGGCTATATCGTTGGGGGTGTGGCGCGTCGCGGCCAAGGAGGCAAGGGCCTCGGCGACGTTCGCGATCGCGCTGTCCCAGTCGCCAATGCGCGGCTGCCGGAAAAGGCGGGCGCCCGGATACCACGGACTGTCGGTGCGAGCGAGGAGCCAGCGCCAGTCCGGGCAGAACGGGAGTAACGGCCATAACGGCTTAGCCAAGGCCCCGGTCAAATGCGCCACTGCGGTATCGACCGAAATCACCAGATCGAGCGTTTCGATGATGGCGGCTGTATCGGCGAAGTCGGCCCGGTGGAGGTCGGGGCGCAACACCGCCTCGGCATTTCGCAGCGCCGCCGCATCGGACTCGCGGACGTCGCGTTGCAGGCTGACGAACTGCACGTCCGGCTGCGCGAGAAGCGGCGCAAGCCGTTCGAAGGCGATGCTCCGGTTGTGGTCGTTGCGATGCGTCGGCTTGCCCGACCACACCAATCCGACGTGCAATTTGCCGCTGGCAGGCAGCCGCGCGCGCCAGGCCTCGACGCGCTCGGCGGGCGCACGCAGGTAAGGCACCGAGGCGGGGATGGTCGCGAGCGTCGTGCCGAAGGCGAGCGGCAGGCTCATCAACGGGCAATGCAGATCGATGGGTGGATGCGGCTGGCCGCGGCCGATCATCGCGATGACGCCGGCCATGCCACCGATGAGCGGCATCAGGCTGTCCGGCACTTCGAGTACGATCTTGGCGCCGCGCGCGGCCAGCAGCGGCACGTAACGCACGAACTGGATGGTGTCGCCGAAGCCTTGCTCGGCATGCAGCAGGACGGTCTTGCCGGCCAAAGATTTGCCGCCGACATCCTCGCCGCGCCATTGCGGCACGCCGAAATCGCGCGGCGCATTGCGGGCGCGCCTCCAGCGCCACTCGTAATTGGCAAAGCCTTGTTCGAAATCGCCGAGCAATAATTGCTCGAGCGCCTTGTTCCAGTGCGCCTCGGCCAAATCCGGATTGAGCGCCAGCGCCGCGTCGCAACTCGCGATGGCTTCGCGCGAGCGGTTGAGATCGCGCAACGCGTTGGCGCGGTTGACCAGAGCCTCGGCGTAATCGGGCTTGAGCGCCAACGCGCGGTCGAAGCTCACCAGCGCGTCTTCGGGCCGGTTGAGATCGAGCAGCGCATTGCCGCGGTTGTTGTGGACTTCGACGGCGTCCGGCGTAAGCGCCAGCGCGGCATCGTAATTCGCCAGCGCTTCGCCGGGGCGGCGCAATTGCCAGAGCGCGTTGCCGCGGTTGTTGAGCAATTCGGGCGCGCCGGGCTTAAGCGTGAGCGCATGATCCCAACACTTGAGCGCGTCGTCATGACGTTGCAGCCGGTCGAAGGTATTGCCGAGCGTGATCCAGACCTCGACGCGGCTCGGATCGATCGCCAGCGCGCGCGCATAGGCGCCGGCGGCGTCGGTGTCGCGGCCCATGAGACGCAAGGCGGTGGCGCGATTGACCAGCGCGTCAATGAAGCGCGGCTCGGCGGCCAGCGCCTGCTCGTAGCTCGCCAGCGCGTCGGCGGTGCGGCCGAGCTTGATCAGGAGATTGCCGCGGCTGTTGAGCGCCTCGGCGAAATCGGGCTTGAGCGCGATGGCGCGATCGTAGCTCACCAGTGCGTCGTCGGGGCGCTCAAGCGCCGCCAGCACGATGGCCTGGTTGGACAGCGCGGCGGCGGAACGTTCATTGGCCTTGAGCGCCTCGCGGATCAGCGCGAGCGCCTCGATGGACATACCGCGCTGGTGCATCAGCACGCCAAACAGGTGCAATGCGTCGAAATTTTTTGGCTGGCGGGCAAGAACCTGCCGGTAAAGCTGCTCGGCCTCGCCCAATTGCCCGCGCTGATGATGCGCGGTCGCACGCCGCAGCGTGTCGGTGACCGCGGAGACCGTTGGTTTTATCTTGAGTTTCGACATGCGCCTTTGCGGGCCGGTCCGGCGCGGGGATGCAGCCGGCGAATCAAGCGTGAAGATAAGCCGCTGGTGTGTGGCCGTCCAAGCGGACGACGTGGACGAGGGCTGGCAGCCTCGTTAGCATCGCGACCAATAAGAAGAACTTAAAGGATCGGGAAATGCTCAAAAGCCGCGCGTTGCGCCTGTGCCTGTTGTTGCTCTGTGTGGCGGGACCCGCCTCGGCAGCCGACTATCCAGCCCGCGCCATCCGGATGGTGGTGCCGTTTGCGCCCGGCGGCGGTACCGACGTGCTCGGCCGCATCATCGGCCAAAAGCTGTCCGAGCAGTGGGGCCAGCCGGTGGTCGTCGAAAATCAGCCCGGCGCTTCCGGCGGCACCGGCACGCGCGCCGTCGCCAAGGCGGAGCCGGACGGCTACACGCTGCTGATGGCCTCGACCGGCGCGTTGATGGCGGCCTCCGCGGCGCTGGCGCCCGAAGGCGCGTTCGACGTCAATAAATTCTTCGCGCCGATCACCGCGGTAGCGGCGCCGCCTTATCTGCTGGTGGCGAACCCGCAGCTCGACGCCGGCAATATCGCCGAATTGATCAAACTGGCGCGCGCCAAGCCGAAGGCGCTGTCGTTCGGCTCCTCCGGCGTCGGCGCGGCGTCGCATCTGTCGGGCGCGCTGTTCGAGAAGGAGGCCAAGGTCGAGCTGCTGCACGTGCCGTACAAGGGCACCGGGCCGGCGGTGACCGATCTCTTGGGCGGGCGCATCGACATGATGTTCTCGCCCTCGACCACGGTGCAGGCGTTCATCGAGAGCGGCAAACTGAAGGCCATCGCTACCACCGGCGCCAAGCGCTCGAAGTTTTCGCCGAACGTGCCGACCATCGCCGAAGGCGGCTTGCCCGGCTACTCCTCCGTGGGGTGGTTTGGATTGCTGGCGCCGGCGCAGACGCCGAAGGACGTCGTCGACAGACTCAACAAGGCCGTGGTCGCGATCATGGCGATGCCGGACGTCGTCGAGCACATGGCCAAGCTCGGCGCCGAACCGGAGCCGCAAACGCCCGAGGCGTTCGGCCGCTACATCAACGCCGACGTGGCCAAATGGGCGGCGCTGGTGAAGGAGCAGGGCATTAATATCCCGGGCGCCAAATAGCCGACATCACCCATTGGATTCCGCGGCACAGAGTTGCATAATAATCCCCTGCAACCGTTGGGGCGGGCGCGATGAGTCTTTTTGTCCAGCTTCCGCCTGAAGACTACGACACAAAGGCGTTCGACGCGTTTTCGCCGCTGCGCGGACATTTCGATCTCGACGACGCGCGCGCGATGATGTGGATGGCGCAGCTCTCCTACGAAACCGGTGCGCCGGCCACAATTAAGGAAATTGCGTCCGTCTGGAAGCTAAAGCCGATTGATCCGATTCGCGCGCGCGATCCGCTGATCGATACGCGTGCCATTGTCGGCGAGCGGGCCGATTGCACCATCGTCGCGTTCGCCGGCACCGACCCGGCGCTGCCAAGCAACCTGATCACCGATGCGAAGGTTCGGCTGACGTCGTTCGATACCCATGAGGGTTTTCAGAACGCATTCGATGCGGCGTGGGAGCAGGTCAAAGCGCAAATCGAGCGCAGCGCGCGGCCGCTGTTCTTCACCGGCCACAGTCTGGGCGCGGCTCTCGCGGTGCTCGCCGCCGAGAAGGCGCACGACTGCGGCATGACGCCGACGGCGGTCTACACTTTCGGCATGCCGCGCGCGGGTGGGGCGACCTTCGCCGGGCGCTACAACGGCAAGCTCGGCGACCGCACCTTCCGCCTCGTGCATGGCGGCGACATCGTGCCCTGCATTCCGGAATGGTTTGCGCGTCTGGCGCCGCCGGCGCGCATTCGCTTCCAGCATGTCGGCCAGATGTTGAAATGTGATGCGGGCGCGAAGTTCGATCGGTTGGCGCAGCTTACCGTCGCGACGGGTAACGACCCTGCCTTCCGCGCGGGCGTGCGCGAAAACTGGCTCAATCGGAGAAATGCCTTGCTGGCGGGGCAACTGTTCGCGGCGGCGGGGCCGGGGCGGCTAGGCCGGTTGTTGATGTTGCTGCCGTTCGCGATCCGCGATCATCTGCCGGATTGCTATCGCAACGCGCTGACGCCTTAAGCCGGCCTTGCGCTTCACCGTTAAACGTAGTACGTTTATGCCATGATCCGGTCGTGGCGGAATTCCGTGACCCGAAAGGTCTGGCAAGGTGAGCGGCCGAACCAGTTTCGTGGATTGGATGTTGAGGCCGCCATCGATCTGTTGCTGGCGCTGAATGTTGCCAAATCGCTGCATGACCTCAGCCCGCTCCAAAGCGTTGGGCTGCACAAGCTCAAAGGCGACCGCAAAGGGCAGTGGGCGATGACTGTGAACGAGCGCTGGCGAATTTGCTTCGAGTTTCGCAAGGGCGACGCGTACGAGGTTGAAATCGCCGATTACCACAGAGGATAGAACATGCCTCCCGTCGTACATCCCGGCCGTTTGTTGAAACGAGAGCTGGCCGCGCGCCAGCTTAGCGCCAACCGGCTATCGCTCGACATCGGCGTGCCGTCGGGCCGTATCACCGACATCGTCAATGGCCGGCGCGGAATCACGGCCGACACCGCGGTGCGGCTTGGCCGTTACTTCGGCAACAGTGCGCAGTTCTGGCTCGATCTGCAGAGTCAGTACGACATCGCCATGGTAGAGCAAAAGCACGGCGCTGACATTGCGCGCAGGGTTCGTCCGGCCGACGCCGCGTGACATCGCCTCAATAAAAAAACGCCGCGCATTTTGATCTGCGCGGCGTTTTTCTTTTTGCGTACCGCTTACTTTGGCATCGGGATCTGGCCCATGTCCTTCGGCACCTTGTAGCCGGCCTGCACCGCGGGGCGCGCGGCGACGGCCGTGTACCAGCGTTTCACGTTCGGATACTGGTTCAGGTCGATGGTCTGCCACTCGAAGCGCGAGATCCACGGCCAGATCGCGATGTCGGCGATGGAATATTCGCCGGCAACATATTCATGCAGGCCGAGCTGGGTGTTGAGCACCTTGTAGAGGCGGTTTGCTTCCTTGAGGTAGCGCTCCTCGGCGTAAGGCGCCTTGCCGGGATTATATTTCACGAAGTGATGCACCTGGCCGAGCATCGGGCCGGGTCCCCCCATCTGCCACATCAGCCACTCGATCACCTTGTAGCGGCCTTCGCCGTCTTTCGGCAGCAGCTTGCCGGTTTTGTCGGCGAGATAGATCAGGATCGCACCCGACTCCATCAGCGACATATTGTTGTCGCGGTCCACGATCGCGGGGATGCGGTTGTTCGGCGATATTTTGAGAAATTCCGGCGCGAACTGTTCATCCTTGGAAATGTCGATGGCGTGCACGGTGTAAGGCAGGCCGATCTCTTCCAGCATGATGGAAGCCTTGCGGCCGTTCGGCGTGGTCCAGGTGTAAAGGTCGATCACGGTTGTTGTCCTTGCATTGCAGCGGAAGTGAGGAACATCGGGCAGAAGGGCGCGTTGTCTGCGGAGTTCCCTTTAGCAGGAGGCGACCATGAAGCTCAATGTGCTTAGAACGGAAGTTATTGCCCTCGCGCTGGCCGCGACGGCCTTTGGCGCGATTGCCGCGAACGCCCAGACCACCGTCATCGAAGAACGGAGTGAGCCGTCGGTGACGATCCAAACCGAAATGCCGGGCACTTCCTCCACTACCACGGTGAAGGAGCGCGACGGGCTGCTCGGTACCGACCAGAAGACCACCACGACGACTACCGGCGCCGGTGTGAGCGGCGATTGCACCAACAAGACCGTGCACAAGGAAGGTCTGACCGGTGACAAGACCGTCAGCAAGACCACCTGCGACTGACGCCGGTTTAACAATACCCGCACTGGAAGAGGCCGCGCGGTGCGCGACCTTTTTCCGCGTGCGCGCGTATGTGGAACATCTATCGCCGCGGCGCGTTGATAGCTGAGCATTCGATGTGAATGCAGGAGGGCGACATGCAGTTCAGGATTATGACTTTGGCGCTGGCCGCGACCGCGTTCAGTTCGCTCAGTGCCTATGCGCAGACCACGATCATCGAAGAGCGGCGTCCCGGCGTTGTAATCGAAGAGCGCCGTGCGCCCGTGGTGATCGAACAGCGGCCGGTCATCGTCGAGCCGGCGCCGTCGACGAGCGTCACCACGCATGAGCGCGGCGGCTTCCTCGGCACCGAATCGCGTACGACCACGACGACCACGGGTACGGGACCGACCGGCGATTGCGCCACCCGCGCGACGAAGCAGGAAGATCTGCTCGGCTCGAAAACGACCGTTCGCACCGACTGTCAGTAAAGTTGCGTAGGCGTAAAGTTGCGTCAGTGTGAAAGAAAAAGGCCGCCTGCGAGGGCGGCCTTTTTTTGCGCGATGAGAGGAAGCGTTACGCCGCCTTTTTTTCCAGGTCGGCCTTCCACTGGCCGAGCGCGGCGAGGCCGTTCATCTGGGCGCGATGCATGAAGGCGCGCTGGGCGGCGGCGGTGTTCTCCGCCTTGCCGCCCCAGGCCTTCTGCGGCGCGGCCTGCAAAGCGCGGCCGTAGGAGAAGGTCAGCGCCCAGGGCAGATTGCCGATTCTGTTCATGGCGTCGAGATGGGCGGTGGCGTCTTCGTCGCTCTGGCCGCCCGACAGGAAGGCGATGCCCGGCACCGCGCCCGGCACGCAATTCTTCAGCACCTTCACGGTGCGCGCGGCGACGTCCTCGATCGAGGTTCGCTTCGCGCTCTTCTTGCCCGGCACGATCATGTTCGGCTTGAGCACGATGCCTTCGAGCGCGACCTTGGCGTAGAACAATTCCTGGAAGGTCTCCTTGAGGATCCACGTCGTGACCTTCTCGCACGTCTCGGCGTCGTGGTCGCCGTCCATCAGCACTTCGGGTTCGACGATCGGCACGATCTGCGCCGCCTGGCACAGCGCGGCGTAACGCGCGAGCGCATGAGCGTTGGCGTGGATGCAGTCATAGCTCGGAATGCCGGGACCGACGTCGATCACCGCGCGCCACTTCGCGAAGCGCGCGCCCTGATCGTAGTATTTCGGCAGCCGGTCGGCGAGCTTGTCGAGGCCGATGGTGACGACTTCGCCCGGGCAATTCGGCAGCGGCTTGACGCCTTCGTCGACCTTGATGCCCGGGAACGCGCCGGCCTTCTTGATGATGTCGACGAGCGGCGTGCCATCCTTGGCCTTCTGCCAGATCGTCTCGTCATAGAGGATGACGCCGGAGATGTGGTTTTTCATCGCCTCGGTAGTGCGGAACATCAGCTCGCGATAGTCGCGGCGATTGTCCTCATTGTTCTCGGTCTTGATCGCGTCGAAACGCTTGCCGATCGTGCCGGTGGATTCGTCGGCGGCGAGAATGCCCTTGCCGGGCGCGGTCATGGCGACCGCCACTTTGTTCAGTTCATCGAGATTCATTTGTCGTCTCCCCTCAATCGCATCTGTCATTTTACGCGCAAAACCTCGACGCCTGGCAAGGCCTTGCCTTCCAGCCATTCGAGGAAAGCGCCGCCGGCCGTCGATACATAGGTGAAGCGGTCGACCACGCCCGCGACATTGAGCGCGGCCACGGTGTCGCCGCCACCCGCTACCGTAACAAGTTTGCCGGCCTGTGTGAGTTCCGCCGCCGCTTCCGCGACCGCAACGGTGCCGGTGTCGAACGGTTCCATCTCGAAGGCGCCGAACGGGCCGTTCCAGACCAAAGTCTTGGCGCGCGCCAGCACCGAGATCGCCTGCTCGATGCTCTTCGGGCCAATGTCCAGGATCATGTCGTTGGCGCCGACGGCATCGACGCCGACCACGCGCGACGGCGCGTTGGCTTCGAATTTTTCCGCCACCACGGCGTCAACCGGCAGCACGATCTCGCGCTTGGCGGTCTTGGCCTGGTCCATGATCTTCTGCGCGGTGTCGAGCAAATCGCGCTCGACCAGCGAGCGGCCGACGGCTTTGCCCTGCGCCATCAGGAAGGTATTGGCCATGGCGCCACCGATGATCAGCACGTCGACTTTGGCCAACAGATTGCTCAAGAGATCGAGCTTGGTGGAAATCTTGGCGCCGCCGACGATCGCCACGACCGGACGCGTTGGCTTGTCGAGCACCTTTTCAAAGGCTTCGAGTTCGGCCTGCAGCGTGCGCCCGGCATAAGCCGGCAGCACGTGGCTCAGGCCTTCGGTCGAAGCGTGGGCGCGATGAGAGACCGAGAAGGCGTCGTTGACGAACAGATCGCCGAGCTTGGCGAGCTGGGCAACGAAACCCGGATCGTTCTTTTCCTCGCCGGGATAGAAGCGCGTGTTCTCGAGGCAAATGATCTCGCCGGCATGCATCGCCGCCACCGTGCGCTCGGCTTTTTCGCCGATGCAGTCGTCGACGAACTTGATCGGCCGCTTGATGGTGTGCGCGACTTCGGCGGCGACCGGCTTGAGCGAGTTGGCGGCGTCGCGGCCTTTCGGCCGGCCGAAATGCGAGAGTAGGATGACCTTGGCGCCCTTGTCGGCGAGTTCGGTGATCGAGGGCGCTGCCCGCTCGATGCGGGTGGCGTCGGACACGACGCCGTTCTCGTAAGGCACGTTGAGGTCGACGCGCATCAGCACGCGTTTGCCCTTCACGTCGGCGTGGTCGAGGGTGCGAAACGCGTTGCTCATGAGCGGCCCCGGCGCTCGATCGCTACAGCAGCTTGCCCATCGCGACCGCGGTGTCCGACATGCGGTTGGAGAAGCCCCACTCGTTGTCGTACCACGACATCACGCGCACGAACGTGCCGTCCATCACCTTGGTCTGGTCCATGTGAAAGATCGAGGAGCGCGGATCGTGGTTGAAGTCGCCGGAGACGTTCGGCGCGTCGGTGTAGCCGAGGATGCCCTTGAGTTGCTGCTCGGCGGCGCGCTTCACCGCGGCATTGATCTCGTCTTTGCTGGTCGCCTTCTTCGCCACG
>JANMSZ010000506.1:0-3431 GCA_031389925.1 Hyphomicrobiales bacterium
TCGGAAGGCTTCGTCAAAATTCTCGCCGACGCCAAGACCGACCGCGTGCTCGGCGTACAACTGATCTGCGCCGATGCCGGCAACATGATCGCGGAAGCGGCGCTGGCGATGGAATTCGGTGCGTCTGCCGAAGACATTGCCCGCACCTGCCACGCGCATCCGACGTTGCCGGAAGCGGTCAAGGAAGCGGCGATGGCCGTCGCCAAGCGTGCCATTCATATGTGATACACTCACCGAAAGAACAATTTCGGGGAGTGAAAATGGCCAAAGGTCATAAAGACAAAGTCGCCGTCATCACCGGCGCTGCCAACGGATTAGGGCAAGCTTTCGCCAAGCGGCTCGCCGAAGACGGCGTTCACGTCGCCTGCGTTGACATCGCCGATGCCGCGGCAACCGTTAAGATGGTCGAAGCGACAGGCCGCAAGTCGGTCGCGATCAAATGCGTCGTCTCCTCGGAAGACTCCGTCAAGGCGATGGCGGCGAAGGTGCACGAGACTTTCGGCCGCGCCGATATCGTCATCAACACTGCGGGCATCTTCCCGCAGACCGATCTCGACAGACTGACCTTTGCCGACTGGAAGCGTATTCTTGGCGTCAATCTCGACGGCACGTTCCTCGTCAGCATGGCCTTCATTCCGGGCATGAAGCAGCGCAAGTGGGGCCGCATCGTCAGCATGTCGTCGTCGACGCTCGGTTCGGTGGTGACCGGCTTTGTGCCTTACGTGTCGAGCAAGGCGGGCATCGTCGGATTCACACGGGCGATGGCGAGTGAACTCGGGTCTTTCGGAATCACCGTCAATGCCATTCAGCCAGGCCTGACCCGGACACCGGGCGCGACGAGCCGTCCGCCGCGCGCGGGCTTCGCCACCATGGACGACGAGTTCAATGCGGTGGCGCAGATGCAGGCGATCAAGCGCATCGAAGATCCTGACGATCTCATCGGCGCGGCGTCGTTCCTGACCAGCGACGATGCCGCTTTCATCACCGGCCAGACGATGAATGTGGATGGCGGAAGGGTGAGGTCGTAGTCGGCTCTTCCTTCCCTCTCCCCTTGCGGGAGAGGGTGGCGAGTGCGGAGCGATAGCGAGCACGAGCCGGGTGAGGGGTCTGAAATCGGTATTGCCACTGACCCCTCACCTGCCCTCGCCATAGCGCGTCGAAGACGCGCGTCAACGCGCTTATGGCTCGGGCACCCTCCCCCGCAAGGGGAGAGGGTAAGAAGACAGCGCTAATGCCCGCCGAGCAGATGCACGTGCGGGAAGAACAGCGCCATCGCCGTGAACACCAGCCCGAGGATGCCGAGGCCGCCGGCGATATACACCAGCAGGATGATGCCGGTGATGACGGCCGCCGAGCACAGCACGATGCCGATCTGTAACGCGGCCGAGGCGAATTCGAAATAGTGGTATTTGTTGAGCGCGATATCGCGTTCGTGCTCCATCTCCTTGGCGCGGCGCATCAGTTCGACGGTGCCTTCGCCCTTGCCGTCGGCGGCTTCCGGCTCCGAGCGATAGCGCGCCGCCGTCTTGGTCCATTCGTCGACCTGCTTGGCGAGCGCGGCTTTGCGCGCCTGGTCCGTCGTCGTCACCAGTTCGATTTTCGCCTGCTCGGTGGCAACGATGGTTGCCGTGCGGCGGATGTTCTTGGCCTGAAAGAAATTCCACAGATTCGACGCTTCGATCTGGAAATTGAGCGCGGAGGTTTGTGCGCTCTTGCCGAGGGTTTCGGAAAACGCGAGGCACAGCGCCAGCACCGAGATGACCAGCGCGATCCGCTTGTTCTGGTTCTGGCTGTCGTGGCCGCCGCCGTGACCGCCGCCTTTGTGGCCCTCGTGCTCGATCTGATGCTCGACTTCGTGCTGAACCGCGTGAACGCCGTGGCTCATATCGTCCCTCCCAGGATGCCTGAATCGCGGGTTGACGATGGGGCTAACAGGCGGCGGGCCGCAAGGGGTTTTGACGTTTGTCGTCTTAATGTCACGCGCGCGGATGGGCGCTCGTATAAACTTCGAGTAAACGTTCGGAATCGACCGCGGTGTAAATCTGCGTGGTCGAGAGCGAGGCGTGGCCGAGCAGTTCCTGGATCGCGCGCAAATCGCCGCCGCGCGCCAGCAGATGCGTGGCGAAGGAATGCCGCAAGGCATGCGGGGTCGCGCTGTCCGGCAGGCCCAGCGCACCGCGCAGATGCGCCATCGCCAGTTGCACGACCCGGGCGCTCAAGGGCCCGCCACGCGCGCCGACGAACAACGGTCCGTCCGGCGGCAGGACGAGCGGGCACAGCGCGACATAGTCGGCAATCAGTTTTGTGACCTGCGGCAGCACCGGCACCATGCGGGTCTTGTTGCCTTTGCCGGTGACGGTGAGCTGGTCGCCAATTCCCGGCACCGGCGCGTCCTTGCGCTTGAGGCTGAGCGCCTCGGCGATGCGCAGGCCCGAGCCGTAAAGCAGGCCCAGCACCGCGGCGTCGCGTGCGATGATCCAGGGCTCGCGGGTTTCGCCATCGCGTAAGTCGGCTTCGGTCATGCGCCTGGCATCTTTGATCGCCAGCGGCTTCGGCAGCGAGCGCGGCAGCTTGGGCGCGCGGACCGCGGCGAGCGCCCCGACTTTGCCTTTGCCATTACGCTCCAGGAAACGGGCAAACGAGCGTGCGCCCGCCAGCCCGCGCATCAAGGTGCGGCTGCCGGCACCGCCGCCGCGCCGCGCCGCCATGAAGGCGCGCACATCGGCCGGCGTCAGTTTGGCCAGTTGGCGAAGCGAGGGCGCGCCACCCATATGCTCGGCGAGAAAGCCGAGGAATTGGCCCACGTCGCGGCCATAGGCTTCCAGGGTTTTTCCGGACATGCGCCGTTCGGCGCCGAGAAACCTAAGCCAGTTGGCGATTTCGGCGGTTACTTCAGGGCTGGTTGCGGGGGCGGCCATGCGGGCAAGATTGGCATCGAACCTTTAACCCTTTCTTCAAAGGCCGGAATCGGACAGACCTATCAATATGGCCATGCGTGTCGTCGATGTTCTGGTGCCGGTGGCGCTCGACCAGACCTATTCCTACCGGGTGCCGGAGGGTTTGGAGCTCAAGCCGGGCGACGTCGTGACCGTGCCGCTCGGCGCGCGCGGCGAGACCACCGGCGTGGTCTGGGCCGAGAACGATAACCCCAACCCGCGCTTTCACAACCGCATGAAGGACGTCGTCGGCAAGCTCGACGTGCCGGCGCTGAAGCCCGAGTTGCGCCAGTTCGTCGACTGGGTGTCCGGCTACACGCTGTCGTCGCGCGGCATGGTGCTGCGCATGGCGCTGCGGATGGGCGAGAACCTTGGCCCCGGCCGCGAACGCGTCGGCGTGCGGCTTGCCGGACCGCCGCCTGCGCGTATGACGCCTGCGCGTATGCGTGCGTTGCATCTTTTCTCCGACGGCATGACGCGCGCGAAAGGCGACGC
>JANMSZ010000519.1:0-1568 GCA_031389925.1 Hyphomicrobiales bacterium
AGCATGTTGAACCAGTCGAGCGAGACGCCCGGCCGGCCGTCCTTGCCCTTCTTGACGAGATCGAGGAAAGGCTCGCGGCGGCCGATCTCGTAGACCACGTTCTGGATGTCCTCGGCGGATGCATCCGCCGCCAGTTGCGACAGCGCCTCGCGCAAATCCTGCAAGGCGACGCGTTCGCTCTCGGTCGGCTCGCGGAATTTTTTGGTCGGCGCGACGAAGTCGCGATAATAATTGATGGCGTAGCCGACCATCGCATCCAGCTTCGGATGGGTCTGCGGCGTCACGCCGGGACGATAGCGACCAATAAAACCCCACAGGGTCGCGGCATTCTCGGCGTTCGACGACGACACCAGCGTCAGCAACAGCTGGAACGTGACCGGCATGTCGGACGGCGGCGGGTGGCCGGCGTGGATATGCCAGACCGGATTGGCGAGCTGCTGCCTGGCGTCCTGCCGCGAAAAGCCGTCGAGGAACTGTTGATAATCATCGACGTTGCGCGGGATGACGTCGAAATACAGCCGCTTCGCCGACTTCGGCTCGCGGTACATGAACAGCGACAGCGATTCCGGCGAGGCATAGCGCAGCCACTCGTCGATGGTGAGCCCGTTGCCCTTCGACTTCGAGATCTTCTGGCCCTTGTCGTCGAGGAACAGTTCGTAATTGAACCCTTCCGGCGGCAGGCCGCCGAGCGCCGAGCAGATCTTGCCCGAGAGCTTTACGGAATCGATCAGGTCCTTGCCGGCCATTTCATAGTCGACGCCAAGCGCGTACCAGCGCATCGCCCAGTCCGGCTTCCATTGCAGCTTGCAGTGACCGCCGGTGACCGGGAGCGTGACGCGTTCCTTTGTTTCGGGGTCGTCATAGGAGACCGTGCCTTCCCCAACATCATGGGCAACGATCGGCACCTGCAGCACCACGCCGGTGCGCGGGCAGATCGGCAGGAAAGGCGAATAGGTTGCCGCGCGCTCCTCGCGCAAGCTCGGCAGCATGATCGCCATGACCGCATCGAAGCGTTCCAGCACGCGAAGAAGTGCTGCGTCGAATTTTCCGGACGTGTAGTAATCGGTCGAACTGGCGAATTCGTAGTCGAACTTGAAGGTGTCGAGGAAGGCGCGCAGCCGCGCATTGTTGTGCGCGCCGAACGACGGATATTCGTTGGAGAACGGGTCGGGAATCCGGCTCAGTGGCATGCCGAGATAGGCGGTGAGCATCTCCTTGTTCGGCACGTTGTCCGGCACCTTGCGCAGGCCGTCCATGTCGTCGGAGAACGCCAGCAGCCGGGTCTTGATCTTGTCCTCGGTCAGCACGCGAAAAGCGTGGCGCACCATGGTGGTGCGCGCGACCTCGCCGAAGGTGCCGATATGCGGCAGGCCTGATGGCCCGTAGCCGGTCGAGAACAGCACCTCGTCCTTGGGCTTCTTCTTCAGCCGCGCGACAATCGCTTTCGCCTGCTCGAACGGCCAGGCATTGGATTGTTCGGCGAGCGCGCGCAGGTCGCCGGGGTTTTCGGCAAGATCGATCGTGGACATCAGAGAGTCTTTCTCAGCAACCGGGAAACCGGCTTGTTC
>JANMSZ010000565.1:0-10286 GCA_031389925.1 Hyphomicrobiales bacterium
GAGCATCAGCGCGAACTCGGCCGCCGAGTCGGGATCGGGCTGGCGCTGATCCTACGGCTGGGACTTCTGGCCTCGATTGCTTTCATCGTCACGCTGACAACGCCGCTGTTCTCGGTCTTCGGCCACGGCTTCTCCTGGCGCGACCCGGTGATGGACTTCCTTGGTCGCCTTCCACACCAGAAACAGGCCGCCGGCAATCAATATCAAATCGCGCCACGAGAAGCCGTGGCCGAAGAGCGAAAATAAAGGCGCCGTGAGCGTGACGATAAAAGCAATCGAGGCCAGAAGTCCCAATCGTAACACCAGCGCCAGTCCGATCCCGACGCGGCGCCCAATCTCGCGCTGATGCTCGGGCATCCGGTTGGTCAGGATGGCGATGAAGATCAGGTTGTCGATGCCGAGCACGATCTCCATGACAATCAGGGTCGCGAGCGCGACCCATGCATGGGGATCGGCGGCAAGGATTAGAAGGCTGTCCATCGCGTCACCCTAACTGAAAAAACGTCACTTCCGGCAGCAGAGCGCGATCGGCAACGCTACTCGACATCCTCGACGCTGTCCGGCCCGCCGCCGAAGGCCTTCTGCGCCAGCGCCGCCTGCATAAACGGGTCGAGGTCGCCGTCGAGCACGGCGCCCGTATCGGACGTCGAGATGCCGGTGCGCAAATCTTTGACCATCTGATAGGGCTGCAGCACGTAAGAGCGGATCTGGTGGCCCCAGCCGATATCGGTCTTGGCGGCCTGATCGAGCACCGCCTTGTCCTCGCGCTTTTTCATTTCGGCTTCGAATAATTTCGCGCGCAGCATGTCCCAGGCCATGGCGCGGTTGCGATGCTGCGAGCGATCCTGCTGGCACTTTACCACGGTGTTGGTCGGAATGTGCGTCAGGCGCACCGCAGACTCGGTCTTGTTGACGTGCTGGCCACCGGCGCCGCCCGAACGCATGACGTCGGTGCGCACGTCATTCTCATTGATGTCGATCTTGATGCGGTCGTCGACCACCGGAAACACCACGACGCTGGCAAACGATGTGTGCCTGCGCGCGTTGGAATCGAACGGCGAGATGCGCACCAGCCGGTGCACGCCGTTCTCGTTCTTCAGCCAGCCATAGGCATTGTGGCCTTTGATCTGCACGGTCGCCGACTTGATGCCGCCGCCCTCGCCTTCGCTTTCCTCGATCCAGTCGACCTTGTAGCCGTGCTGCTCGGCCCAGCGCACATACATGCGCGCGAGCATGTTGGCCCAGTCCTGGCTCTCGGTGCCGCCGGCGCCGGCATGGACTTCGAGATAGCAATCATTGGCGTCGGCTTCGCCCGACAGCAGCGCCTCGAGTTCGCGCCGCGCCACTTCCGCTTTGAGATTTTTGAGGGCGGTTTCCGCCTCGCCAATGGTGGCTTCGTCCTTCTCGGACTCGCCCAGCTCGATCAGCATCAGTTGGTCGTCGAGGTCGCGCTCGATCCGGCCGATGGCGTTGAGTTGATCGTCCAACGCATCGCGCTCGCGCATGGTGCGCTGCGCCTTGGCTTGGTCGTTCCAGAATGAGGGGTCTTCGGCCGCTTTGTTTAGTTCGGCGAGCCGGCGTTGCGCGGTATCGACGTCAAAGATGCCTCCTCAGCAGCGTCACCGACTGCTTGATTTCATCAATGAGGTTCTGAGTTTCCGCGCGCATGGTTCCACCGTTGATCAGGTTCCGCATGTAGCCGTCTGGAACCTTTCCCGCAACCCCTCATCTTGTACCGCCGCTCCTATGTCATTCGACACAATGGGAAATTACGCGAATGTCGGAACAGTTGCGCGCGCAATGGATTGTCCCAGAGAGCGCTCCGCTCTTCCCAATTCCAACCTGAAACGAGGATACCCATGGGCTTCTTTAGCAAAGACATCAAAACGCTCGACGACCTGTTCGTGCACACGCTGCGCGACATTTATTATGCCGAGAACCAGATCGTGAAGGCGCTGCCCGACATGGTCGAGAAGGCTACCGACCCGGGCCTCAAGCAAGGGTTCCAGATGCATCTCGGCGAGACCAAGAATCACATCGCCCGTCTCGAGCAGGTCTTCAAGATGCACGGCGTTGAAGCTAAAGGCGTGACCTGCCCGGCTATCGACGGCATCCTGGAAGAAGCCGACGACATCGCCGGCGACATCGACGACAAGAGCGTGCTGGACGCTGGCTTGATTGCCGCGGCGCAGGCGGTCGAGCACTACGAAATGACGCGCTATGGCACGCTGGTGGCGTGGGCCAAGCAACTGGGCCGGCCGGATTGCGCCAGCGTGTTGCAGCAGAACCTCGACGAAGAAAAGAAGGCGGACGCCAAACTGACGTCGCTCGCCGAACGTGGCGTCAACGCTAAGGCTGCCTAAGACTTGGTCGCCTAAGACTTGGTCGCTTAAGGCTTGGCGAGACGTGAAACTAAAAAAGCCCCGGCTTCATGGCCGGGGCTTTTGGTTATTTGAGCTATCAATCACCCGCTCGTCCCCGCGAAAGCGGGGACCCAGGGCGGGCATCGATAAATGCAAGAACTGGATACCCGCTTGCGCGGGAATGAGCGGTGTTTGCTTAGTAAAGCCCGCCGGTGCCGGAGCGCACGGCACGGTCGGCGTCTGGCGAGACGCCTGTGCCCCAGGAGCGGCTGCCACCGCCGCCACCGATGCTGGCGCCGCCAGCCTCGCCTTCACCGTACCCGACCACCGAATAGCTGTCGGGCGGCGCGGTGCCGGGCTTGAAGGCTTCCAGGATGGCCTTCTCGGTGCCGGGGCCAGCGCGCATGCCGGTCTTGGCGTCGACGCGGATCAGCTTGATGCCGGGCGGCACGCGGAACGGCGAGCCCGGCTTGTTGGCCAAGGCCTGCTTCATGAATTCCCGCACGATCGGCGCCGCCAAGGCGCCGCCGGTGGCGCGGTTCGCCAGATGGCGCGGCTTGTCGTAGCCGATATACACGCCGACCACGACGTCGGACGTATAGCCGATGAACCACGCGTCTTTTTCGTCGTTGGTGGTGCCGGTCTTGCCGGCGACGGGCTTGCCGACTTCCCTGAAGCCGGCGCCGCCCGCCGTGCCGCGCAGCACGACGCCTTCCATCATCGACGTCATCTGATAGGCGGTCATCGGGTCGAGCACCTGCTCGCGCCGGTCAATCAGCGACGGCTCCGGCTGGTTCGCCCATTTTTTCGCGGCGCAGTCTCTGCACTCGCGCTCGTCGTGACGATAGACGGTGTGCCCATAGCGATCCTGGATGCGGTCCACCAGCGTCGGCTTCACGCGGCGGCCGCCATTATCGAACATCGCGTAGGCCGTGACCATGCGCAGCAGCGTGGTTTCGCCGGCGCCGAGCGAGAACGACAGGTAAGCCGGCAGATCGTCGTAGACGCCGAAGCGCTTGGCGTATTCCGCGATCAACGGCATGCCGACATCCTGCGCCAGCCGCACCGTCATCACGTTGCGCGAATGCTCGAGGCCGAAGCGCAACGTCGATGGACCGTAGAACTTGCCTTCGTAGTTTTCCGGCTTCCAGACGCCGATGCCGGGGCCCTGATCGATTTCGAGCGGCGCGTCGAGCACCACGGTCGACGGCGTGTAGCCATTGTCGAGCGCCGCGGCATAGACGATCGGCTTGAACGACGAGCCGGGCTGGCGCAGCGCCTGCGTCGCGCGGTTGAACTGGCTCTGGTCGTAGGAGAAGCCGCCGACCATCGCGAGCACGCGGCCGGTCCACGGGTCTTCCACCACCATCGCGCCGGAGACTTCCGGAATCTGGTGCAGACGGTATTGGCCTTCGGCCTTGGCCGGCTCGACATAGATGACGTCGCCGGGATTGATGACCTGGCTGACCTTGGTCGGCGCTTTGCCGCCGCTCTTGGCCCACTTCACGCCCTCCATCGGGATGATGCCGATGGTGCGTTCCTTGCTGAGATAGCCGCCGGGCTCGCGGCCGGGCTGCAGACCGATGCGCGCCGACGTGTCGCCGACTTCCAGCACCACGGCCATCCGCCAGGGCGCGATGTCGCTCAGCGCCTTGACCTCGGCGAGCTTGGTGCCCCAGTCGCCGGAAATATCGGCCTTGCCGACCGGACCGCGCCAGCCTTGGCCCTCGTCGAAAGCCACAAGGCCGTCGGTCAGCGTCTTGCGCGCCAGCACCTGCATCTTGGTGTCGAGCGAGGTGCGCACCGACAGGCCGCCCTCGTACAGTTTCTTTTCGCCGTAGCGGTCATTGAGCTCGCGGCGCACTTCCTCCGTGAAATATTCGGCGGCGAAAGTGTGCACGCTCGACGGCTTCTGCGTCACGCCGAGGCCGGTCTTTTTCGCTTTGTCGGCGTCGGCGGCCTTGATGAAGCCGACCTCCGCCATGCGGTCGAGCACCCAGTTGCGGCGCTCCATGGCGCGCTCGCGGAAGCGGAACGGATGATAGTTGTTCGGCGCCTTCGGCAGTGCGGCGAGATAGGCGATCTCGGGGACCGTCAATTCGTTGACGGACTTGTCGAAGTAGACGAGCGACGCGGCGGCGATGCCATAGGCGCCCAGCCCGAGATAGATCTCGTTCAAGTAAAGCTCGAGGATCTTCTCTTTGCTGTAAGTGCGCTCGATCTTGAGCGCCAGCAGCGCTTCCTTGGCTTTACGCGCGATCGAAACTTCGTTGGATAACAAGAAGTTCTTGGCGACTTGTTGCGTGATGGTTGAGGCGCCTTGGGGGCGGCGGCTGGAGCCGACGTTCTGCAAATAGTTGAAACCGGCGCGCGCGATGCCGGTGAAATCGAGCCCGCCATGCTCGTAGAAGTTCTTATCCTCGGCCGCGAGGAAGCCCGCGATCACCTGCTTCGGCACCGCCTGGATCGGAATATAGAGCCTACGCTCGCGGGCATATTCGCCGAGCAGCGAGCCGTCGGCGGCATGCACCCGGGTCATGACGGGCGGTTCGTAATCCTGGAGCTGGGAGTAGTCCGGCAGATCCTTGGAGAAATGCCACAGAAAGCCGGCGGCGCCAGCGACCCCGACCACGAACAGGATGGTGCCCGCCGCGAACAGAAAACCTAGGAAGCGCAGCAAGAGCTTCATGAACGAATGGTCCCGCCTCGAATCGGCGCGCACAAGGGATAGATCGTGGCGGTATCGCCCCGCCGCAAGGTTCCAGCAAGTCTCCAGTATTGCCCCAGTGGTCGCCGGGTTTTATGTTGAAACTGAGGCTGTTTGGCCCGCTTTCCCATCAGTTGGCCCGCGCCGCGCCGCGCGCCAGCCGGGGCGCGAAGTACGTGTCGACCGCCTGGGCCAGCGCCGCCGCGGTCTTGGCCTGCCAGGCCGTCGAGGTCAAAAGCTTGAGGTCGTCCTTGGTCGACATATAGCCAAGCTCGACCAGCACCGACGGCACGTCCGGCGCGGTCAGCACCTTGAACCCCGCCGACTTCATCGGGTGCTTGTGCAGCCGCACCGCGCTTTTAAGTTCGCCGACCAGCGTGCGGGCGAACTGGCCGGAATAGGTCTTGGTCTCGCGCTGCGCCAGGTCGACCAAGATATTGGCGACGTCGCCCGGCTCCGCGGTCAGATCGACGCCGGCGATGACGTCGGCCTTGTTCTCGGCCTCGGCCAGCCGCGCGGCCTCGGTGTCCGAGGCATTCTCCGACAGGGTATAGACGGTGGCGCCTTCGGCCTGCCCTTCCTTCTTGGGGATCGCGTCGGCGTGAATGGAGACGAACAGCGCGGCGCTCTGGGCGCGGGCAAATTTCACGCGCTCGGTCAGTGCGACGAAGGTGTCGTCGCTGCGCGTCATCGCCACCTGATATTTGCCGCTGGCTTCGAGCCGCGCCCGCAGCGTCTGGGCAAATTGCAGCACGACATCCTTCTCGAGTTCGCCGCTCGCCGCCTTGGCGCCGTTGTCAATGCCGCCATGTCCGGGATCGAGCACGATCAGCGGCCGCGTGTCGCCGGCCGGTTTGGCGGCCTCGTTTTGTTTGACCGGCGGGCTGCGCGGCGCGCGCGTCTCCAGCGAGGCCGTGCGGTTGAAGCTGTCACGGTCGGTGGGGCTAAGATCGACCACCAGCCGCGCCGGCTGCTCGCCGGCCGCCGCAAGCACGAAAGCCTTCTCGACCCGCACCGGGCCCTTGGTGTCGAGCACGATGCGCGAGCCGCCTTGCATGATGAGGCCGTAGCGGAACGCCTTGACCAGGCCGCGGCTCTGCTCGGCGGCCTTGGGCGGCAGCTTGAAGGCGACCTGCGGCAGGTCGATCACGACGCGGTACGGGTTGGCGAGCGCGAAGGCGGTGATGTCGACCTTCTGGGTCAGGTCGACGACAAAACGGGTCATCTTGTCGTCGCCGCCGACCCGCACGTCAGTCGCGGCCGGCAGTGATTCTGCCGCGGCTTGGGCCTGAGACGGCAGCGCGCCGGTGCGCTCGGCCGCCATTGCGGCCGGCCCGAGCACGGCGGCGGTCAGTACGCTGACGATTGTCATCCGGCGAAGCATCGCGAATCCGACCCTTTCGCGCATGTTTTACGCTATTAGGCGCCGCTTCGGTTAATGGAACTTGAGGAAATCGGACGTTCTGCCGGAGGGTGTGGCCGGCGGGTCGCGGTGCCCTTTCCGGTCATTCCGGGACCGGCCAAGGGCCGCAAGCTAGGGCGGCCCTGATGTCTCGACTACCGAGCAATCTTTCGAAGAATATAATGCGATTTGGGATCGCGATGCTTCTTCGAGACAAAGTCAAGAATGCCTCGCTGAACAAGACGCTTCAATTTTGAATTGGCTGTATGCCAGTAAGTTGTACTGAGAATACGTAAGGCATCACTTGCATTCATTCTGCCATGTTCGATGACGTAATTGACCAGCCTACGTTCATCTGAATCCAGAGAAAAAGCTGTCGCCTCGCCAAGTACCCGATACGCTTCGCTATCGAGCGAATTCGTCCTGTTGGCCACATCATTAAACAGGATTGCTCGAATTCTGTTCTGGCTGGCATCATAAACAACAGCGGGAAGCTTCGCATCCGACAGCTCACGCTTGATGCGCTTTGTCCCTTCACTAATGCAGCGAACCTCACCGAATTCCCTAAGAACAAACATTAGAAATGGGTTTCTGGGCTTATGGAAAAGATTTTCTGGTGTAACGGAGGGCATAAACCCGCCAGGACTCTCAACTATTAAATGGTCGTCGAACATCTTAACAAAAATCGGCTGCGTTTTTGAGTGATACGAACGATGAACGCACGCGTTGACGATTAATTCGTACCAAGCGTCGCGAGGGTATTCAGGATTTTGATAGAATTTTCCGCCCCTAAACTCCGTAAACTCGCGAAGGTTTGCGTCAAGCGTGGCCGCCGTATCACGGACAACTTCCAACAGGGTCCCTTCGATCATTCGATCTTTGATGACGTTATATTCCCGTCCTGTTTTCTCTTCAGTTCCGTTGTATCGCAGGAAGTGAACGTAAGCGCCTGGAAATACCTGCCGAGCGTCTTTTGCAAAAGTGAGCGCGCACACATTGTTGGGCTGGAATGCACCATCCCTGATCTTACCTAGTCTCATCGACTCTAGAATTTGTTCATTGGTAATTTCGTTTGAGCCCTCTCGGGCTAAACGAACGTGCGCCGCAAATTTTTCGATGAGATTAATTCGAAAATCATCAGGATATTTGAGATGGCAAGGCTCAAGCTCAAACGCTCGCTCACCTTTGTTAATGCGGATCTCTTGTTTTTCGGTATCGGTAAGCCGTCGGCTTCTGTCCGACTCGCGACAAAAAGCTATTCCGTTGGTCAACTCGACGAGCCGGTCCTCGACGAAAGAAATTCGCGCGCGGATGATGAAATCAGCCTTGCCCAAGGTATTGGTTACTTCCAACCTGTTCGTAACGAACCTTCCATCAGGACAGTGATCTCTCCCCATAAATTCCAATTGCTGCAATTTCTCGTGCGGTATCCCTGAACACCCCGTAATCGCTCCATCTTTCTCGACGCCTATAACGACTACGCCACCTTCAACCGCCGGGCCGTTCCCAAATGCGGACAAGCATTCTGCTAGTCCAACAGGCGCAATTTTTGCTGACTTACGGTCAAAGCGCGTATTTTCCGGGTGGCTAGTGACAAATCGCCAATCATCGCTCGTAAAGACCTGCTCAGGCTTGATGAGAGCCTCAACGGTGGGGCGCTCCAACAGTTCCAAAAGGCTAAGTTGTTGGGCCAAAACACTTTTCCGTTTGTACTCGAGGACGCTCGAGTAGTCATTCACGTTACTCAAGCATTCTCGAGTAGCTCGTTGGGTACTCGAGGAAGGCCGATTATACGCTGACGTTTATCACTTCCGAAGCTATCCAGACGCAGGGTTCAACAAAGTTTGCTCTTTATCCGAGTGTGTATGGGAGTCCGAAGTCCGGCCCTTCGGCCGTCCCGGAATGACGGCAGTTCGCCCAACCCCCGCTTGCTATTGGGAGATTCCGGCCGTACATAGGTCGTGCTGACGGTTAAAAGTTCCGGTTGTGCCGCGTTCGGGCCCCCGGCCCGCCGCTCCAGTGTCGCCCCCTCGAGGAAGAGGGGCGAACGGACGGCAGCCAAGCCGAAGCCCTTGTGAAGGACATCCGGATACAGCGCGCGGCCTCTCTGGCCAGACGCATTCTGATCGTGAGCGACAGAAACCTCGGCTGCGCTTCTTTTGGCGCGGCCGCAGCGCTACGGGTCGCAATTTTATGCTGCCAAGTTCGCAGCAAAGGCACTTCGAGGTCCAACGCTCCAGCGAGACAATCGCTACGGCGCGTAATGCTATGGGCCTTGGCCTTTCGCGTGAAAACGCGCCCCTTCCCTTCCACATCCATCAGGCCACCGCCTTATTGCGTCGCCTTGCGCCGTCAGAGACGCGCGAGAACGCCAGGCCGTTTGCCTCAGTGAGAATTTCCAATGGCCGACAAAATGCTGATCGACGCGACCCACCCGGAAGAGACCCGGGTGGTCGTTCTACGCGGCAACCGCGTCGAAGAATTCGACTTCGAGTCCGCTAACCGCAAGCAGCTTCGCGGCAATATCTATCTCGCCAAGGTCACCCGCGTTGAGCCGTCTTTGCAGGCGGCCTTCATCGATTACGGCGGCAACCGCCACGGCTTCCTGGCGTTCGCGGAAATCCATCCCGATTATTACCAGATCCCGGTCGCCGACCGGCAGGCGCTGCTCGCGCAGGAAGAGCGCGACGCGCGCGACGCCGATGCCGAGGCCGACAATCGCGCCAATCGCCGCAGCAGCGGCCGCAACCGCCACCGCCGCTCCGGTGCCGATCGCCAGCGCGACCCGGTGCGCACCGAAGCGTTAAGCGCCGATGGACAGCCACAGGAAAACTTGAGCGGCACTGTTGAGAGTCCGGCGCAAGATCAGCAGACCGAAGGCCACGACGATCACGGCCACGAAGCCCACGGTCAGGAGACCTCTGGCCAAGAGACTCATCAAGAGCCGCTCGGCCACGAAACCGCGGCGCAGATCGCCGAGGCCGCGGCGCCGATCGCGACTGTCGAGCCCTCGCCCGAAGCCGTCCAGGCGCAAGAAAAGGAACAAGAGCAGGATAAAGAAGACGCCCGCGACGAAGCGCGCGAGGCCTACGAGGCGCCTGTCGGCGACATCGAAACACCGTCGCACGCGCATGACGACGTCCATCGTCTCGACACCGGCGATCATCCCGAGACCGCAGGCGGCGAAGGCAACATTGTCGAAGTGGCACCTTCCGACATCGATCACGGCGACGACCAGCACGAAGACGAGCACGTGGAATCCGTCGGCGGCGCCGACGCGCTGGAAGAAGCGCAGGAGCGCGCGCCCCGTTTCCGCCGCAACTACAAGATTCAGGAAGTCATCAAGCGCCGCCAGGTCATGCTGGTGCAGGTGGTCAAGGAAGAGCGCGGCTCCAAGGGCGCGGCGCTCACGACCTATCTGTCGCTTGCCGGCCGTTATTCGGTGCTGATGCCCAACACCGCGCGCGGCGGCGGCATCAGCCGCAAGATCACCGACTCGACCGATCGCCGCCGGCTGAAGGAAATCGCCCAGGACCTCGAAGTGCCGGAAGGCATGGGCGTGATCCTGCGCACCGCCGGCGCCAACCGCACCAAGGTCGAGGTCAAGCGCGACTTCGAATACCTGATGCGGATGTGGGAGACGGTTCGGGACCTGACGTTGCGGTCCTCGGCCCCGATGCTGGTCTACGAAGAAGGCTCGCTCATCAAGCGGTCGATCCGCGACCTGTACAACAAGGATATCGACGAAGTTATCGTCGGCGGCGAAGAAGGATTCCGCGAAGCCAAGGACTTCATGCGCATGCTCATGCCGAGC
>JANMSZ010000345.1:0-2382 GCA_031389925.1 Hyphomicrobiales bacterium
AAAGGTAAGCTTCTTTGCAGTCGTCGATAGTCGCCTCGTTGGGCATGTTGATGGTCTTGGAGATGGCGCCCGAGATGAACGGTTGCGCCGCCGCCATCATGCGGATGTGGCTTTCCACCGACAGGTAACGCTTGCCGGTGCGGCCGCACGGATTGGCGCAGTCGAACACGGCGTAGTGCTCGGCCTTGAGGTGCGGCGCGCCTTCGACGGTCATGGCGCCGCAGACGTGGATGTTGGCGGCCTCAATCTCGCGCTTGGTAAAGCCGATGGCGGTGAGCAGGTCGAAGTTCGGCTGCGCGATGGTCTCGGCCGCAATGCCGAGCTGGTCGCGGCAGAAGTCCTCGCCCAGCGTCCACTTGTTGAAGACGAACTTGACGTCGAAGGCCGTCGGCAAGGCTTTCTCGACCTTGGCGATGGCCTCATCCGTGAAGCCCTTGGCCTTCAAGGTGGTGTGGTTGACCGCCGGCGCCTGGCCGAGATTGCCATGGCCGACAGCATAAGCCTCGATCTCGGCGATGTCGGATTCGGAGTAGCCGAGCGTGCGCAAGGCCTCAGGGACGGCGCGGTTGATGATCTTCCAGTAGCCGCCGCCGGCGAGCTTCTTGAACTTCACCAGCGCGAAGTCGGGCTCGATGCCGGTGGTATCGCAATCCATGACGAGGCCGATCGTGCCGGTCGGCGCGATCACGGTGGCCTGCGCGTTGCGGTAGCCGTGGGCTTGCCCGAGTTCGAGCGCGCGGTCCCAGGCCGTCTTGGCGTGGTCGGACAAAGCAAGGAAGCCGACCAGCGCGATATTGCCCTTCACACCGTCGATGATCGAGGTGTGATCCAGCGGCACCGGCGCGATCGCGAGCTGCTCGTAGCCCTGGGCATTGCCGTAGGCGGCGTTGCGGTGATTGCGCATCACGCGCAGCATGTGTTCGCGGTTCTTGGCAAAGCCGGGGAAGGGGCCGAGCCCTTGCGCCATTTCCGCCGAGGTCGCATAGGACACGCCGGTCATGATCGCGGTCAAAGCGCCGGCGATGGCGCGGCCGGCATCCGAGTCGTAGGGAATGCCGGAGGTCATCAGCAGGCCGCCGATATTGGCGTAACCAAGTCCGAGCGTGCGGAACTCGTAAGAGAGTTCGGCGATCTGGCGCGACGGGAATTGCGCCATCATCACCGAGATTTCGAGGACGACGGTCCACAGCCGCACGCCATGCTCGTAGCTCTCGGCGTTGAACGTGCCGGTCTCCTTGTCGCGGAAGGTCAACAGGTTCAGCGACGCCAGGTTACAGGCGGTGTCGTCGAGGAACATGTATTCCGAGCACGGATTGGAGGCGCGGATTTCGCCCGACGCCGGGCAGGTGTGCCACTCGTTGATGGTGGTGTGGTACTGCAGGCCCGGATCGGCCGAGGCCCAGGCGGCGTAGCCGATCTTTTCCCACAATTCGCGCGCCGGCAGCGTCTTTGCGACCTTGCCGTTCTTGCGGAACGTGAGGTCCCAGGTGCCGTCGGCTTCGACCGCCTTGAGGAACCCGTCGGTGATCCGCACCGAGTTGTTCGAATTCTGACCGGCGACGGTGAGATAGGCTTCTGAATCCCAATCGGTGTCGTAGGTCGGGAAGTTGATGTCCTTGTAGCCCTGCTTGGCGAACTGGATGACGCGCTTGATGACGTTGTCCGGCACCATCGACTTGCGGGCGAGCTTGATCTCGCGCTTGAGCGCCGGGTTCTTCTCCGGCATGAAGCAGTCGTCGCCCGAGCCTTCGCAGTTGACGCAGGCTTTCAGGATCGCCTTGAGGTGCTTCTGGTTGATCTTGGAGCCGGTGACGAGGGCTGCCACCTTCTGCTCTTCCATCACCTTCCAGTCGATGTACTGCTCGATGTCCGGGTGATCGACGTCGACGACGACCATCTTGGCCGCGCGGCGCGTGGTGCCGCCCGACTTGATGGCGCCCGCGGCGCGGTCGCCGATCTTCAAGAACGACATAAGTCCGGATGAGCGTCCGCCGCCGGATAGCTTCTCGCCTTCGCCGCGCAGCGCAGAGAAGTTCGAGCCGGTGCCGGAGCCGTATTTGAACAGGCGCGCCTCGCGCACCCACAGATCCATGATGCCGCCTTCGTTCACCAGGTCGTCGTTGATGCCCTGGATGAAGCAGGCATGCGGCTGCGGATGCTCGTAGGACGACTTCGACTTGGTCAGCTTGCCGGTCTGGAAATCGACGTAGTGGTGGCCCTGGCTCGGGCCGTCGATGCCGTAGGCCCAGTGCAGGCCGGTGTTGAACCACTGCGGCGAATTCGGCGCGCACATCTGGTTGGCGAGCATGAAGCGCAGTTCGTCAAAGAACGCGGAGGCGTCGGTCTCGCTGTCGAAGTAGCCGCCCTTCCAGCCCCAGTAGG
>JANMSZ010000184.1:0-3987 GCA_031389925.1 Hyphomicrobiales bacterium
CAGATCTACGGCTTTCTCGGCCCCAATGGCTCCGGCAAAACCACGACCATCCGCATGCTGTGCGGGCTGCTGACGCCGGACGAGGGCACCGGCACTTGTCTGGGTTACGACATCCGTACCCAGACCGACCTGATCAAAACGCAGGTCGGGTATATGACGCAGCGCTTCAGCCTGTATCAGGACCTGTCGGTGCGCGAAAACCTCGAATTTATCGCACGAATTTACGGCCTCGATAGACCGGCGGCGGCGGCGCGCGCCGCGGTGGCGCGTCTTGGCCTCACTGGTCGTGAAGAACAGCTTGCCGGCGAACTGTCCGGCGGCTGGAAACAGCGGCTGGCGCTTGGCGCCTGCACGTTGTCGAGCCCGCAACTGCTGCTGCTCGACGAGCCGACCGCCGGCGTCGATCCCAAGGCGCGGCGCGAATTCTGGAACGAGATCCACGCGCTCGCCGCCGAAGGCCTCACCGTACTGGTCTCGACGCATTACATGGACGAGGCCGAGCGTTGTCACGAGATCGCTTACATCGCTTACGGCGAATTGCTGGCGCGCGGCACCGTGGCCGAGGTGATCGAGTCATCGCACCTCACGACCTATGTTGTGAGCGCCGCCAATGGCGCCGGGCTCGCCGAATTGTCGCACGAACTGACCGGCAAAGCCGGCGTCGACATGGTGGCGCCGTTCGGCACCAGCCTGCACGTCTCCGGGCGCGACGCCAAAGCGCTCGAAGCCGCCATTGCGTCGTATCGCGATCGCAAGGCCTTCGAGTGGAAGCCCTCCGAGCCATCGCTTGAGGATGTGTTCATCGATTTGATGACCAAGTCGCGGGACAATTTCCAATGACGCACATCATTCCCGCGCAGTCGCCGCGTCGTGAATCCGGCAACGGCTTCTGGCGTAAGACATTCGCGGTGTTGATCAAGGAGTTCATCCAGCTCAAACGCGACCGCGTGTCGTTCGCGATGATCATCATGATCCCGCTCGTCCAGCTCACGCTGTTCGGCTATGCGATCAACACCAATCCGCGCGATCTGCCGACGGCGGTGCTGTTCCAGGAGCACAACGACCTGACGCGCTCGATCGTGGCTGCGCTGCAGAACACGCGCTATTTCAAGGTCACGGAATTTCCTCAAAGCGAGGTCGAACTCGACAAGCTGCTGGCGTCGGGCAAGGTGCTGTTTGCCATCGAAATCCCGGCGAATTTCGAGCGCGCGGTGCGGCGCGGCGATAAGCCTGCCATGTGGGTCGCCGCGGACGCGACCGACCCGGTGGCCGCCGGCTCCGCGCTCGGTGCGCTCGGCATGGCGGTGCAGACGGCGCTGTCCCACGACCGCGCCGTGCCCGATGCCAAACCGCAAATGCCGTTCGAAATCAGATCGCACGCCCGCTACAACCCGGCGGGACAGACCCAGCTCAATATCGTGCCCGGTCTGGTCGGCACCATCCTCACCATGACGATGCTGGTGTTCACCGCGTTGTCGGTGACGCGCGAGATCGAGCGCGGCACCATGGAAACCTTGCTGTCGATGCCGATCACGCCGATCGAGATCATGTTCGGCAAGATCATCCCTTACGTCTTCGTCGGCTTCATCCAGGCGTTTTTGATCATCTTCATCGGCGTATTCCTGTTCGGTGTGCCGATCATCGGCAACTTGGTGGTGCTCGGCGTGCTGAGCACGCTGTTCATCGCCTGCAATCTCGCCACCGGCTACACATTCTCGACCGTGGCGCAGAACCAGTTGCAGGCTATGCAGATGACGTTGATGTATTTCCTGCCGAACATCCTGCTGTCCGGATTCATGTTTCCTTTTGCCGGCATGCCGGTCTGGGCGCAGTGGCTCGGCGAGGCGCTGCCGCTGACGCATTATCTGCGGATCGTGCGCTCGATCATGCTCAAGGGCTCGTCGGTGTCCGACTTGCACTACGACGCGGCGGCGATGTTCGTGCTGATGCTGTTCGCCATGGCGGTTGCTGTGATGCGCTTCCGCAAGACGCTGGATTAACTAGAGCTTTTTCATCATTCCGAGCCGCACATAAGGACTCGATTGCCTGTCGGAATCGCGCGCCCAGCCGCCGGCGGCGACCCATTCCATGTCGCCGGTCTTCATCGCGGTGAAGTGGCCGCCGAGCCGGATATGCCGGTAACCCTGCGAGCCAAAGAATGCGACTTCGGGCCCGAAATAAAATTGCTCGTCGATGACGCGCCAGCCGAGTGCGACGCGCGCCGAATGATTGGTCGTCGCCGACGACACCGTCGCATCGAAGGCAGCCATGGTGGTGGGGGTGGGCTCGTACCAGAGGTCGATCGCCATGCGCAGGCCGATGCTGCGGCTCTGCAGGTGATTGAATGGATCCTCCGGCCACAGCCGATGCTGCTCGAAATCGAGGCCGAAGAAAAACTTGGCTTCGAGATCGCCGCGTTTGATCCGCCAGCCCGGCAGCACTTGCACCGTGCCTTCGGCGCCATAGACGCGTTCGCCGAGACCGCCGGAGAAATAGCGATACACGCCGCCGGACAGCAGCACCTTCAGAAGCAGGCCGTCTTGCTCGAACCCGGCCGGCGCCAACAGCAAGCCGCCATGGATGAAGGCGCCGTTGCGCCAAATGTCGCGGCCGGAAAATAAAATGACGCGCGACTCGTCGTCATCGTCAGCCCATGCCGGGCCGGCAAAAACGCAGACGCAACAAACCAGGAAAACCGCTGCGAAGGACACCGCCGCGGGGACGCACCATCCGCGACGCATCGAGGCCCCCACGCCCCATCGGTCCGGCTACAAAATACGCCTGCAACCTAGACACAATCCCTGGTTGTTGTCCATCGTTCTAACCGGGAGACCTCGTTAGGCGGCGCGGCGCGCTGCCCATGGTGCGGTGGATCATGGCGGAGAAGGCGCTCGGGCTGGCGTACCCGACCGAGGCGGCGGTTTCCGCCACCGAGGCGCCGTCCGACAGCCGCGCCAGGCCATCGACGGCGCGCAGGCGGGCGCGCCATTCGGCAAAGCTCAGCCCGGTCTCGTTGCGGAAGAGGCGCGCCAGCGTCCGCCGGCTGGCGCCGGCCTCGTTGGCCCAGCGGTCCAGGCCGAAGTCGATGCTGGAATTGTCCAAGAGCGCGCGGGCGACGCGGAGCGCGCGCGCATCGCGCGGCATCGGCACGTCCAGACGGCGTTCGCGCAACCGCGCCAGTTCGGTCAGGATCAACCGCGCGATGATGCCGCCGCGGCCGGCTTCGGCATAGTCGACCGGCTCCTCCAGCAGCGCCAAAATGAGCTCCCGCAGCAGCCCGGAAATCTCCACCAGAACCGGCTGTTGCGGGAGGCTTTCGCAGGCCGAGGGATCGATATAGACGGTACGCATCTCGACATAGCTCCGCATCGTGACGTCGTGCGGCTTTTGCGGCGGTAGCCAGAGCGCCCGCGCCGGCGGCAAGATCCAGGCAAATTCAGCGGTTTCGACGCGCATGACGCCGCTGACGGCGTGCAGCAATTGCCCGCGGCGATGGATATGCAGCGGAATATGCGCCCCCCCCGCCCACGGCTTCGCCATGACGGCGACAGGGCGCGGCGAGTCGTCCATGTTGCGACGGTACTGCGGTACGGTCATCGGTTGGCCTTTCTGCGATGAAAATCGACCGAACATCGCCAAACGGCAAGTGTATACCCGCGGTATCCCGGGCAACAAGGCGCGGGAAGTTTGCACTCACCGACCGAGACTTCATGACCGCCACCGCTCCCGACACCGCCGTTTTCGATGAAGCGGCCCGCCGCCGCTCCATCCGGTTTCTCAACTGGGCGCACTTCCTCGACCACTACGTCATCTTGATTTTTCCGACGGTGGTGATCGGCCTGGAGGCGGTGTACGGGCGCAGCTACGGCGATCTGCTGGTGCTGTCGACCGCCGCCTTCACGGCGTTCGGATTGTTCGCGTTGCCGTCCGGCTGGCTCGCCGACCACTGGAGCCGGCGCAACATGATGGCGATTTTCTTCATCGGCA
>JANMSZ010000361.1:0-7020 GCA_031389925.1 Hyphomicrobiales bacterium
TCTGCGGAATGTCGTTGAGTTCCTGCGGGTAGGGCACCGACAAGATGCGGCCTTTACGCGTCTTCATCCAGACCGGCTGGTCGTCATGGCACCAGTCCAGCAGATACGTGTAGCCGGCTTCCTGCAGCAGATCGGGCGTGACGTGCGACTGCGAGATCCACGGACCCAGCCAGCCGCGCGGGCGTGCGCCTGAGTGGTGCTCGAGCGTCGCGGTGGTCTCCGCGATCAAGGTGCGTTCGGTTGCTTCGTCGAGCGTGCCTTGCCGTTCGGAATTGCTGCGGCCGTGGCCGACGATTTCGGCGCCCGGAAATGCCGCGACCGCCTGCGGCGCGTGCTCATACATGTCTGCGTTGACCAGCAGCGAGACCGGCAGCTTCAATTCGGCGAAGAGTTCGGCGAGGCGGAACACGCCGACGCGGTTGCCGTAGTCGCGCCAGGCGTAGTTCAGGACGTCCGGTTGCGGGCCTGCCGGCGCCAGCTCGGCGCCGAGGCCTTCGCCGAACGAAAACCATTCGAGATTGAGCCCGATATAGACCGCGAGCCGCTTGCCGCCCGGCCAGTCATAGACGGGCCGCCCGGTGATGGGCGAATAGGGGTAGCGGCCGTGGGTCGGTGAGGGACTCATGGGACGATGGTAGCAGAGTGCATTACCCGGTTGTCGCGGCGAAAGGCGCTCTGCTATAGGCTCGCTACAGCCGCCCCGTTTCCAGGAACCCGATGTCCGTTGACGCCGCCACCGTCCGCCGTATCGCGCATCTCGCCCGCATCGCGGTCGCCGAGGGCGAGGTCGAGCATTTGAAGGACGAGATCAACGCCATGCTCGCCTTCGTCGAGCAGCTGCAGGAGGTCGACGTGACGGGCGTCGAGCCGATGACCTCGGTGACGCCGATGGCGATGAAAAAGCGGCACGACAAGGTGACCGACGGCGATGACGCCGAGGCCGTGCTGCAAAACGCGCCGGCGAGCGAAGATCACTATTTCCTCGTGCCAAAAGTGATCGAATAAATGTGCATGGCTTGCGAACAGCAGAATGCCGAGATGCTGTGGGAGATGGTCGAGACGATCTCCCGTGGCGAGATGCCGGCCGGCCATACCGCAGACGATCTGCGCAGACTGGGCCTGCCGCAGCCCGGCGAATTGATCCGCGAGCAACAGCCGGACGGCACCATCATCATCCGCCAGATCGCGCCGTCGCAGCTCAAGGCCGCGAACGCTTTCGTTTGCGACGTCCCCAATGAGTGAATTGACTTCGCTCAGCTTGGCGGCGGCGCGCGACGGACTGGCGAAGAAAGACTTCTCCGCCGTCGAACTCGCCGACGCACATCTTCTGGCGATCGAGAAGGCGCGCGTGCTCAATGCCTATGTCCTGGAGACGCCGGAGCGCGCGCTGGCCATGGCGAAGGCCTCCGACGCGCGCATCGCCGCCGGCAAAGCGGGCGCTCTCGAAGGCATTCCGCTGGCCGTAAAAGACATGTTTTGCACCGAAGGCGTGCGCACCACGGCGTGCTCGAAGATCCTCGAGAATTTCGTGCCGACCTATGACTCGACCGTCACCTCGCATCTGTGGCGCGACGGCGCGGTGCTGCTCGGCAAGACCAATAACGACGAATTCGCCATGGGCTCGTCGAACGAGACCTCGTATTTCGGCACCGTGACGTCGCCCTGGCGGCGCAAGGGCTCCAATGTTGCCATCACGCCGGGCGGTTCGTCCGGCGGCTCGGCCGCGGCAGTCGCGGCGCATTTGTGTTTGGGTGCGACGGGCACCGATACCGGCGGCTCGATCCGCCAGCCGGCGGCCTTCACCGGCACGGTCGGCATCAAGCCGACGTACGGCCGCGTGTCGCGCTGGGGCATCGTGGCGTTTGCGTCGTCGCTCGATCAGGCCGGACCCTTTGCGCGCACGGTGCGCGACAGCGCCATTCTGCTGCGCTCGATGGCCGGCCACGATCCCAAGGACACCACCTGCATCGATAGGCCGGTGCCGGATTACGAGGCCGCGCTCGGCAAATCGATGAAGGGCCTGCGCATCGGTATTCCGAAAGAATACCGGCTCGACGGCATGCCGGCGGAAATCGAGAAAATCTGGGAGCAGGGCCGCGCCTGGCTCAAGGCCGCGGGCGCCGAACTGGTCGAGGTGTCGCTGCCGCATACCAAATACGCGCTGCCCGCTTATTACATCGTGGCGCCGGCGGAAGCCTCATCCAATCTCGCGCGCTATGACGGCGTGCGTTACGGCCTGCGGGTGCCGGGCCGCGACATCACCGACATGTACGAGCAGACGCGGGCGGAAGGCTTCGGCGCCGAAGTGCGCCGCCGCATCATGATCGGCACATACGTACTCTCGGCGGGCTATTACGATGCCTATTACCTACGTGCTCAACAGGTGCGCACGCTCATCAAGCGCGACTTCGAGGAATGTTTCAAAGCCGGCGTGCACGCCATGCTGACGCCGGCGACGCCGTCCGCCGCTTTTGGCGTCGGCGAAAAGGGTCAGGCCGATCCGGTCGAGATGTATTTGAACGACGTATTTACCGTGACGGTGAACATGGCGGGTCTGCCCGGCATCGCCGTGCCGGCGGGGCTCGACGCCCAGGGGCTGCCGCTCGGCTTGCAGTTGATCGGCCGGCCGTTCGACGAAGAGACGTTGTTTACGGCCGCGCACGTGATCGAGCAAGCCGCCGGGCACTTCAAACCAACGAAGTGGTGGTGAGCGCCGCTAGCGGGTGGTCACGACCGGCGGCAGATCGTCGTCACCCTCGATCGTTTTTTGCCGCCCAACTCGCCGCCGCTGGTGGCTTTGCCGTGGCGGTTCGGCACCAAAACCATGCGGAATCCAGGCCCATTTTGTGGGCCAACATCCCCTCATATCGCACCGCAAGGTATTCCCGCACTCGAATGTGACTGATAACGCTCAGGAAACGCTTGGAACCGCCGAATGGTATTGCCATACTAACAGCAGGCTTAGGAGGGCGGGTTGAGCGAAGGCGGGACGCGTGAAACCGTACGAGCGCTCTATGACGCCTACGTCGAGCGAAGTTTCGACCGCTTCGCCGCCCTGATCCATGACGACATCGATTGGGTGATTCACGGGCCGATGGCGGTGTTTCCGTTCGCCGGGTTGCGGCGCGGCCGGCCCGCGGTGCTTCAGGCTTTGGCCGGAATGGCGCTGTCCTATTCGCTCGACAGCTACGTACCGGACTTCATCATCGTCGATGGCGACCGCGCCGCGATCATGGCCGACGTCGCCCTCACGCAACATGCCACCGGACGCATCCTGCGATTCCGTGTCGCCAATTTCCTGCGGATACAGGACGGCCGGCTGATCGAATTCCGCGAATTCGCCGACAGTTTCGACCAGGTCGAGCAGGCGCTCGGCCGCGTCGTCGAACTGTAAAACGCCTGCACGATCTGTAAAACGTGTGATATCTGTCCTCGATGACAGCGGCTCCCGACCCCATATCGATGTTGTTGGCGCCCGGCGCAGCCGGCACCGGGTCCGCGCGCGCGGTCATCCTGGAGATCCAGGACGCCTTCCGCAAAAGCGACTATGCGCGCATCGCCGCGCTCTACCACGACGACGTCGATTGGGTGTTTCACGGGCCGGCGTCCGTGTTTCCCGACGTCGGCCGCCGTACCGGCAAGGTAGCGGTGTTCAAGACCTTCGCAGCGCTCAATACGATGTACCAGTTCACGCGCCATGTTACCGACCACCTGATCGCGGAGGGCGACTGGGCCGCCGGCGTCGCCGACGTGACGATGGTGCAGCGCGCGAGCGGGCGCGTCATTCAGTGCAAGATCGCAAGCTTCCATCGCGTGCGCGACGGCAAGGTGATCGAATACCGCGGCTTCACCGACAGCTTCGATGCGGCCGAGCAGGTGCTCGGCCACGAATTGCAGCTCTAGCCAGGCTCCATGCCGCGCTTTCTGAACGCAGGCGCGGCCTCCGGCGAGGTGATGAACTTGACCAAGGCTCTGGCGGCCTCCGGCTGCTTTGCTTTGGCGGCGATGCCGCTGGCGAAAATAGTCATCTTCTGAAGCGTGGCAGGAAGCGTGCCGATATAGTCGATGCCGGGATAGGTCGAGAGTTCGCTCACCTGCTGAATTCCGATCTCGGCCTCGCCATTGGCGACGATCCTGCCGACGAAATCGCCGGTCGGGATCTGCCTGAGCTTCGGCGTCACCTGGCCGGTGAGGCCCATGCGCTCCAACAAGGTGATGAAATAATCGCCGCTCGGCCCGGTCGAATAGCCGACCGTTTTCGCGGCCAGCAAAGTCTTTGTAAATGCCTCGGGCGAGCCGATGTCGGGCTTGGCGGCGCCTTCGCGCACGGCGACGCCGACACCCGATCGGGCGACGTCGACGCGGCTGCCCGGCACGATGATGCCGGAGGCTATGAAGGCGTCGAGATCGTGGCTCGCCATCATCAGCACATCGAACTGTTCGCCGCCGGCGACCAGCTTTTTCACCGCGACGGTGCCGGCGTAGGTCGTCTTGACCGTATGTCCGGAGGCTTTTTCGAACTGCGGCAGCAATTCACGATAGGCTTGCTCGGTGGCCAGCGTCTTTAGAACCGTAATTTCAACGCCCATGCCTGCCTCTAAGCCCCCGTATGATTTGTGGGCCTGGAGTCTAGTCTGGCGGCCCTTGCCACGATAGATAGTCCGCAATGAACGTGCAGAGCAAACCCTCGAAACTGATCAAAGGCGCGACCGGCGACTGGGAAGTCGTCATCGGCATGGAGGTCCATGCCCAGGTCACCTCGAACTCCAAGCTGTTTTCCGGCGCCTCGACCGAATTCGGCGGCGCGCCCAACAGCCACGTCTCGCTGGTCGACGCCGCCATGCCCGGCATGCTGCCGGTGATCAACGAGGAATGCATCCGTCAGGCGATCCGCACCGGCCTCGGCCTGCAGGCCAAGATCAATCTCAAATCGGTGTTCGACCGGAAGAATTATTTCTATCCCGATCTGCCGCAGGGCTATCAGATCAGCCAGTACAAATCGCCGGTGGTGGGCGAGGGTGAGGTGATCGTCGATCTCGCCGACGGCGAGAGCGTCACCGTCGGCATCGAACGGCTGCATCTGGAGCAGGACGCCGGCAAAAGCCTGCACGACCGCCATCCGACATACTCTTATGTCGATCTCAATCGTTCCGGCGTGGCGCTGATGGAGATCGTATCGAAGCCCGATCTGCGCTCATCCGCGCAGGCCATGGCCTTTCTCGGCAAACTGCGCGCCATCCTTCGCTACTTAGGGACCTGCGACGGCGACATGGAGAAGGGTTCGTTGCGCGCCGACGTCAACGTCTCGGTGCGCAAGCCAGGCACGCCGCTCGGCACCCGTTGCGAAATTAAAAACATGAATTCGATCAGCTTCATCGGGGATGCGATTGAGTACGAAGCGCGCCGGCAGATCGAAATCATCGAGGACGGCGGCACGATCGAGCAGGAAACGCGTCTATATGACCCCAACCAGGGTGAAACCCGCTCGATGCGCTCCAAGGAAGAGGCGCACGACTACCGTTACTTCCCCGATCCCGACCTGCTGCCGCTCGAAGTCAGCCAAAGTTACGTCGACGAGCTCAAAACCCATCTGCCGGAACTGCCGGACGGCAAGAAGGCGCGCTTCATCCGCGACTTCGGCCTGTCGGCTTACGATGCCGGCCGGATGGTGGCCGAGCGCGAGATCGCAGACTACTTCGAGGCGGTGGCGAGAGGGCGCGAGGCCAAGCTCGCCGCCAACTGGGTGATGAACGAGTTGTTCGCCCGGCTGAACAAAGAAGGCCATCACATCGCCAAGTCGCCGATCACGGCGGAGCAACTCGGCGCGATCATCGACCTGATCGCCGACAACACGATTTCCGGCAAGATTGCCAAGGACTTATTCGAGATCGTCTGGACCGAAGACGGCGATCCGCGCGCCATCGTTACCGCGCGCGGCCTGACCCAGGTCACCGACATGGGCGCCATCGAAGCGTTGGTCGACGCCGCGATCGCGCAAAATCCCGACAAGGTCGCGCAAGCCAAGGCCAATCCGAAGGCGATGATGTGGTTCGTCGGCCAGGTGATGAAGTCGTCGGGCGGTAAAGCCAGCCCGCAGGCGGTCGGTGAACTTCTGAAATCGAAACTCGGTCTCTGACCATCTTCGTTAACAATTGGTTGCCGCGTACCTTTCCCGGAAACTTTCCGCGCGACGTCGCGCATCGAATTTTGCCTCGCACAAAACGGAATTGCCGGTCGCTTTGACGCAAAAATTTTGCGGAAGCGACGACGCTGTCGCGAATCACTTTTCGCTGATTCGCTCGTTTTTGATCGATTCAGGTCATTCGCAAGCGCGCGCGGCGTGTTTTGTGCAAAATATTTTTGCACAGCATTTGCGGTGCACAAGACCGATCGGCGTTGCGAAATTTTTTGCGCCGATGGTTGGAAAATATCGCCGCGCGTCGCGCGAAGCGAAAATTAGATGGTGCAAAAAAGCCTTATTTCATCGGATGTTTTTTGATTCAAGCGCGATGCGAAAGTTGAAGTCGCGTTGTTGCGGATGCAGCGTATTCGTTTCCGGTAGCGACGTGTTCTTGTGCATGCATGATGTGTTGCGCGACGCCGCTATACACATCGTTATGTGTTGTCAGTGTTTTTTTCATTGCTCTGTAGTAAACAGAATGAAGTACGCGTCGATCCGCGACCGTACTGAGATGAGACACCCGCCATGTTACATGGCTAGGAGGGCAGCAAATGGCTAAACGGAAAAAGAAGGCAGCGGCGAAGAAGAAGAGCAAGAAGAAGAAGCTCTAGTCTTCTGACGCTTTTTTTCGATCTTCGACACTCGTTGTCGTAGATTGCGTCATACGGGCCGGTGTGCGTCACGGTGTGACGAGCGCAACGCGGTTGCCCGAGACGCCCCGGTTCGATTTTTGACAGTGGGCGTCGGCGAGACTTACTGTCTCGCCGACGCTCTCGGTCGTTTCAGATGCGCGCTCGTGTTGAGCTAAGTCGGTTCGCCGATCGAGTTAAGCGCCGCCC
>JANMSZ010000287.1:0-9199 GCA_031389925.1 Hyphomicrobiales bacterium
CCGCCAGCGCAAAGCCGTTTCCAATGCGTGGCATCCCAGTCCCCATTGCCTTAATGGTTAACGGTCGCCCATTTTGCCAGTTTCGTCAACCGCTTGGTGGCGGCCTTGGCTTAGCCTAAGAGTAGTTATGACCGCCAAATCCCACGATCCGGAGGCCTGGCGGGGGCTCACAGCCCCTTCCCTGGCCGATTTCGAGGCTATGGCCGCCGAGGCCTATTCCCGGCTGCCGGAGCGCTTCCAGGGCCTGTGTGAAGGCCTCATCATCCGGGTTGAGGACTTCCCCGAGGATAGCGTCCTGGAAGCCATGAACCTCGAGTCCGAATTCGACTTGCTCGGGCTGTTCCAGGGGGTCGGGCTGCCGTTCCAGTCGCCGACCACGCCACAGCAAATGCCCAACATGATCTGGCTGTACCGCCGGCCGATCCTGGATTACTGGGCCGAGCACGAGGAAACCCTCGGCGACATCATCACCCACGTGCTGGTGCACGAGATCGGCCACCATTTTGGCCTGTCGGACGACGACATCGAAGCCATCGAAGCAGCGGCGGACTGAAGGAGAACAGGGATGCACATTGACGGCAATTGCCACTGCGGCGCCATCGCCTTCGAGGCGGAAGCCGACCCTGACAAGGTGTCGGTCTGCCATTGCACTGATTGTCAGGCGACCACCGGCACGGCGTTCCGCATCAACATCAGCGTGCCGGCGGCAAATTTCAAACTGCTGCGCGGCGAACCGGCGCGATATCTCAAGACCACGGCCGACAGCGGCAACAAGCGGATTCAAGCATTCTGCCCAACCTGCGGGACGCAGATCTTTGCCTGTGCAGCAGGCGACAACCCGCCGGCCTATATGGTTCGCACCGGCACGCTGCGCCAGCGCGACCGGCTGCCCCCGAAGGTCCAGAACTGGTTCCAATCGGCGCGCCCCTGGGTCACCGAATTGGCCTCGGTGCCGCGCAATGCGAAGGGCGCCTGAGCTGATCGAAATATGCATGTCAGGCCTACCGGCCTTTACCCGCTATTGACCCCAATCGCGGACCTTCTAGAAACAGAGCGGCTTGAAGCCGGGAGTAGAGACGATGGACAAATTCACGGTCTTGGAAGGCGTCGCGGCGCCGATGAAGATGATCAATGTCGACACCGACATGGTCATTCCCAAGCAGTATTTGAAGACGATCAAACGCACCGGACTGGGCAAGGGCCTGTTCTCCGAGCAGCGCTACAAAGACGACGGCAAAGAGAACCCCGACTTCATCCTCAACAAGCCGGCCTATCGCAAATCCAAGATCCTGGTGGCCGGCGATAATTTCGGCTGCGGCTCGAGCCGCGAGCATGCGCCCTGGGCGCTGCTCGACTTCGGCATCCGCTGCGTGATCTCGACCTCGTTCGGCGACATCTTTTACAACAACTGTTTCAAGAACGGCGTGCTGCCGATCCGCGTCTCGCCTGAGGATTTGGAAAAGTTGTTCGACGATGCCGACCGCGGCGCCAACGCCACGCTCACCATCGATCTGGAGAAGCAGGAAATCCGCGGACCCGACGGCGGCACGGTGAAGTTCGAAATCGACGCCCACCGCAAGCACTGCATGATCAACGGCCTCGACGATATCGGGCTGACCGAGCAGAAGCAGAGCAAGATCGTCAGCTACGAAGAAAAGGCCAAGACCGAACGCGCCTGGGTGTGAGGCCCGGCGTCGTTTTCAATCCGGCACCGAGGGCTGCCACGAACCGGCCGGCGCGACGCTCAGCCCGATGATGCCGCTCTTCTCGATCGCGCTTTGCAGAAAGCCGGAGCTGCGCACGTCGTCGATAAAGCGGTTCACGGCCGCAAGCACCTCCGGCTTGTCCTTCGGCACGATGATGGTCTGCGTCACGCCGAACAGGTTGTCAGGCAGGATGCGATAGCCCGGCATGTCCTTGAGCATGGCGGTGAGGCGCGGCCGGCTGGCGCCGAAGGCGTCGATCTCGCCAGCCTGCAATCTGCGTTTGGCGTCGGCAGGCGTGTTGTCGGTCTCGACCAGCGTCGCCTGTTTCAATTTGCGCTTGAGATAGAGCGTGACCGAGTCGCCGGCGGCGCCGGCGATGCGCAAGCCCACGACGTCGATGTCCTTGGCCGACTTGATGCGCGAATTGTCCGCCACGATGAGGGACTGCAGCACCAGCATGTAAACCTGGCTGAAGGCGACGGTGCCGACCCGCTCCGGCGCGAAAGCGACAAAGCCGATGTCGGCTTCGCCTTTGGCGACGGCCGCGATCACCGCGGCCGGGTTCGCCAAAGGAACCAGCGCCACGCCGAGAGTGCGCCGCTTTGCCAGTTCGCGGGCGAGATCGGCGGAGGCGCCGCGAATTTCGCCGGTCGCCGGATCGCGCACCGCCTGCGCCGGGTTGGTCGCCAGATACGCCGCGCGCAGCGTGCCGCCGGGCGCCAGATCGTCGGCTTTCGCAGGCGTGATGCCCAAGGCGATCAACATTGCGAAGACGGTCAGCGCTCTCATGGCTCTCATAATGTGCGATCCCCCGGTTGCGATCGTTTGTCCGACAGTATCACACCTTCGCCAATGGGACCTCAGCGCGCCGCGTGGTCGATGCGCTTTTTGTGGCCCACCGGAATTTTGCCCTCAAGCGCATCGCGCATCCAATCGGCGACCTGCGGATAGAAGTCGGGCAGCCGACTGCCGAAAGTATGGCTCTCGTCCTCGTAGATCCACAGCTCCTTCGGCCCACCGAGCATATCGAAAAAGCGTTCGCCGTCCTCGAGTGGGCACAATTCGTCGTACTCACCCATCGCCAGCAACGTCGGGCATTTGATCTTGCCGGCGATCGGCTCGAGCGTCATCTGCTCCGCCATGGCGTCGAATTTGTCCTCGTCGTGGATGTTCGACATGTACATATAGTTGGCGCGGTAGGCTGGCTTCGACTGCTTGAAGATCGTGTCCTTCTGCAGGAAAACGCCCATGGCGCCGACCAGCGCCTTGACCCGCGGATCGAAAGCGGCGACGCGCGGACCCCAATAGCTACCCATGCTCCAGCCGTAGATGCCGACTTTGCTGGTGTCGAGTTGCGGGATCTTTTCCATGAAGTCGATCGCCGCTTTGCCGGCGCGCTCGAAGTTGTCGAGCGTGACCCAGGTCTCGCGGGTGTTGCTCTCGCCCTGGCCGGGGCCGTCGATGGTGAGCGTCGCCATGCCGCGGCGGCGGAAGTGATTGTGATACGGGCTCGGCATGTACTCCTTGATCGTGTCCATGCCGGGAATGACGAGCACGCACGGCGCTTTCTCGACGCCTGGCACCGTCTGCAGGATGCCGGGGATGGTCTTGCCGTTCTCGAACGGGATTTCGACGCGGCGCACCGGTGCTTCGTCGAACAGCTCGGTGAAGCGCGTGTAGCAATGGACCATGCGCTTATACAGCTCGAGCTTGCGCGGGGTGTTGGCGTGGAGAACGCCGCACGGCGGCCCGTAGTAAAGTGCTGCGCGATAATAGAACTCGGCGGCGCTCTCGCGATGACCGCGCGCCTCGGCTTCTTCGGCGAGCTTCTGCTCCTGCTCGGCGGTGCGCACCCACTGCTTCACGACCGCGGCCGGCTGCTTGATGCGTTCGGTAGTCCGGCGCACGTCGGCGGGCCGGAAGCCCCATTCGACGAACATCACCGAGCGGAAGCCGAAGACGTCGAGGACCTTGTAGAACTCCTCGTTGACCCATTTTTGCGCGCGCCGGCTGCGATCGTCCAAGCCTGCCTCCTGCCGAGTGAAAAAAGCGCGCCGGCCTTTCGACCGGCGCGAAACGAGAATGATCGAGGTGCTATTGCCCCTTGAGGCCCTTGGCTTCGATGAAGGCGCCCCAGTTCTTGACGTCGCTCAGCACCCGCGCGCGCAGCATCGGGGCCGCGCCGTATTCGGCTGTGATGTCCATCGACTTCAGCCGTTCCCTGAGCGCGGGATCCGCCAGGGCGGTCTGGATGGCCTTCTGCAACGTCGCGGTGACATCGGCCGGCAAGCCCTTGGGCGCGAACATCGCGAACCAGAACCGCAGTTCGACGTCGGCATGCTTGATGCCTTGCTCGGCGAGCGTCGGGACATCCGGCAGAGCCGGCGAGCGTTTCGTGCCGGTGACCGCCAGGCATTTGATCTGTTTTCCCTCGACCAGAGGTTTCGCCACCTGGCTTGACGCCACGTTGATATGGACATGGCCCGCGATCAGATCGGCCATGGCCGGGCCGCCGCCGCGATAGGGCACGTCGAGCACGTCGATCTTGGTGGCGTCGCGGATCACTTCCCAGGCCAGCGCCGATACCGACGTCACGCCGGCCGATGCGTTGCTCAGCTTCTTGGCCGACGGCGAATGCGACAGCGCAATCAGTTCTTTCATCGTGTTGGCCGGCACCGATGGGGTCACGCATACCGCCAATGGCGAGGTCGCGATAAACGCCACCGGTTCGAATTCCGTGCTCGGATCGAAAGCGGGTTTGATCTCCTTGAAGCCCGGACGGATCACCAGGGCATTTTCAGCCATCATGAGCGTGTAGCCATCCGGCGCGGAGCCGGTGACCGCGCGCCAGCCCAGGAGGCCGCTGGCGCCGGCGATGTTCTCGACGACGATCGTCTGGCCGAGCGCCTGGCTCAGCGGACCGGAAAAGATGCGGGTGAACGTATCGGTGGCGCCGCCGGGCCCGAAGCCGACGACCAGCCGCACCGGCCGGGTCGGATAATCCGCGGCCTGCACATTCGAAACGGCCGAGACGCAGAGGACAGCGCAAGCGGATAGAATCGAGATCAAGCGACGCATATCAAACCCTCCCATTTTTGTGACGTTTTTTTATTGTTGTCGGAGCAACGCTACCGCATCGGCGGCGCCACAGCCACAACCATGTGGCGATGGCAAAGCCTATCCTACGATGTAGAAACGTTGATTTTCTGCTGGCGAAAATTACGCGCGCGTTGCGACCGCGTCGGCGATCGCCACCGTGCGCCGCGCCATCTCGGCATGCAGGCGCTCGACCATCTTGCCGTCGATCGACACCACACCTTTGCTTTTGTTCTCCGGCAGATCGAACGCGGCGATCATGGTGCGCGCCCATTTCACTTCGTCGTCCGACGGCGTGAACACCGTGTTGCACGGCGCGATCTGATTGGGATGGATCAGGGTCTTGCCGTCGAAGCCCATGTCGCGGCCCTGCTCGCATTCCTTCATGAAGCCCTCGGCGTCGCCGATATTGTTGTAGACGCCGTCGAGAATATCGATGCCGTGAATGCGCGCCGCGGCGATGCAGTTCATCAGCCAGCCGATCATCGGCCAGCGGCCCGGCACCTGCCGCGCGCGCGTATCCTTGGCGATGTCATTGGTGCCCATGACGAAGCCGGCGAGCCGCGTCTCGGAATCCTTGGCGCAGGCGGCAATCGACAGCACGTTGAACACCGCCAGCGGCGACTCGATCATCGCCCAGACGCGGGTCTTGCGATCGGTACCCATGTCCAGCAGACGCTGGCCGATGGTTTCGAGTTGGCCGGGCGAGGATATTTTCGGCACCACGATGCCGTCCGGCGCCGCGTGCGCCGCCGCCGTGAGGTCGTCGCTGAACCAAGCGGTATCGACCCCATTGGTGCGGATGAACACCTCACGCGTGCCAAAGCCGCCAGCCTTGACCAGATCGCTCACCTGCTTGCGGGCGCTTTCCTTGGCGTCCGGCGCCACCGAATCTTCGAGATCGAGGATGACGCCGTCGGCGGGAAGCGTCTTGGCTTTTTCCAGGGCCCGGGCGTTGGAGCCCGGCATGTAAAGCACGCTGCGGCGGGAGCGGAGGGTCATGCCGCCAACATTATCGGGCGCGCAAAAACTATCAAGCGCCGCGGCCGCTCAAACTCCAAGTATCCCGATTCCGAAGTTCGCACATCTTTGCGGCACCACACTAGTCACTTTGGATCGGATTTGACCCCGTTCGTGCTCTCGAACTTGCCGATGCGGTAGAGTTGGAAACGGTCGCCGTCGGCGACGAGTTTCAGGCGCGCGGGATCGGGATTGGGCGCCTCGTCTTCCGTGAAAAGAATGTAGAGATAATCGAACTTGGTCCAGTTCAACCAGAACTGCGGCATGCCGGGCAGCGGATGCTCGGCGGCGACGATGAGCTGCGCGGTCTGCGGCGGCGTGCCGTCCTGCGCATCGACATACTCTTTGTATTCGGGCCGCGCGTGCACCACCTGTTTGCCGGCGACCGTGAACAGAGTCGTCACCAGCGCCGATCTTTCGATCGTGGCGATACAGGCGGCGTGCACCAGCCCGAGGTCGCGTACGTCATCGCCGGAGGCGCGGTCGGCGTAAGCAACGAAGACTTTCGAGCCGGGCACGATGCGGCGCACCGAAGAGCGGAACTGGCTGGTCGAATCCGAGAGCTGCGACCAGTTGTAGTCGATCTCGATGAGACGCCCCGTGATCAGTACGACGAGCACGACCAGGAAGCCGCGCCGGACCATGCGGTGCCGCAAATGCAGATCGCCGCAGGCGAACAGCATGAAGGCGATGCCGATCGGCACGCGCTGGTCGGTCATGTAGGTGTCGAACATGATGCGCGGCAGCGCGAGATAGACCGCGCCGCCGACCGCCAGCAGCACCAGCACGAGCGGATGGAAGTGCAGCACGCGATGGCGGATCGCCCAGACCAGTCCGGTCGCCATGACCCCGATCAGCGCGAAGGCGGCGATATCGGAGTAATTGCTGAGGACGTACATCAAGCCGTCGATTTTGCCGCGCTGATCCCAGTAGGTGCCCGAGATCAGGTTCATCGTCGGGCTGAGATAAAGCAGCGGCGCGGCGGCGAGGAACGGCAAGCCGCCGGCGACGAAATCGACAATGCGCGCCGGCCCGATCTCACGGCGCCATTCCCACAGCCGCAGGATCTCGAACGACAGCAGCCCGATGCCGTAAACGCCGAGCGCGGACAGATGGCAGAAGAACAGCGCCACGACCGACACTGTCGACAGCAGCAAGCGGATCGGCCAGGCGCGGTCGCGAACCGCGATCCAGCCGGCAAGCGCCCATAGCGCGACGCCGATGCCGAACATGTAGTTCATCAAGCCGACGAGGAAGACGTAATTGTACAGCAGCGGGAACGCGAACAGCGGCAGCACCGTCCAGCGCCCGACCACCACGCGATTGAGCGCCAAGGTGCCCGAGATGATCAGCGCGAACATCGAGACGATATAGATCTGACCGGCCAAATAGATGTTCACGAATTTCGCGATGCGCGGCACGATCAGGTCCATGGTCAGGTTCGGGATCACCTGCCAATTGAGCTCGTAGAATTTCGCCAGTTGCGACTGCGGGTTGTTCGGCAGCGTGGCGATGACGTGCATACGCGCCAGGTGGTTGACGTAGTCCGACAGCGGCGGCAGCGGATGGGTCCAGATCGGGATCGAGATCAGCAGCGTGAGGGCCGCGAACAAAATGCCGATCTGCGCGCCCGAGATTCCGGACGTGCGGAATCGCGGCGAGGCCGGATTCGAGGTAATTGGCTTGTCTGGTGACAGCATGCTTGTTCGGGGCTGTTCTGGGCGATTCCAGGTGAACAAGCGATGAATATATGCGGTTCCGTCCATCGCCGAGGACCTACAGGCCATTTGCAGCCCGGGCATGACGCTTGCTTGACCACGCTCGGTATGGAATTGAACGGGCCTAGGCGGACCCCAAGACCATGAACTTTCCCCAGCGTCTGATCGACGGTTACAGCACCTTCGCCGCCGGCCGGCTCCAGCGCGAGCAGGACCGCTATAACGAGCTGGCGCGGGCCGGGCAGTCGCCGGAAGTCATGGTCGTCGGCTGCTGCGATTCACGCGTCTCGCCGGAGGTCATTTTCGATGCACGGCCGGGCGAACTTTTCGTCGTGCGCAACGTGGCGAATATCATCCCGCCTTACACCCCCGACGGCCAGGCCCACGGCGTTTCCGCCGCCCTGGAATTCGGCGTCGGCGCGCTGCGCGTCAAACACATCGTCGTTCTCGGTCACGCCCATTGCGGCGGCGTGAAAGCCTATGTCCAGGACGGCCAGCCGCTGTCGCCGGGCGACTTCATCGGCAGTTGGATGCAATTGATGACGCCGGCGGCGGAAAAAGTCGGCCCGCGCGGCGCGCAGAACCATGACGATTACCTGGCCCGGCTTGAGAAGGCGAATATCGCCAACAGCCTCGCCAATTTGATGACGTTCCCGCTGCTCGCCAAGCTGATCGCGAAGGGCAAGGTCGCGACGCACGGCGCCTATTTCGGCGTCGCCTCGGGCGATCTCTCGGTGCTCGACCAGACGACCGGCGAGTTCAAGCCGGTCGGGCGGAGCTAGACTGGCAACACCCTCACCGCTCATTCCCGCGGAATGGACACTTACGCCGCCTTGCGCTTGGCCTGGATCAGCTTGCGGTTGATCAGGCACTCGGCGATCTGGATCGCGTTGAGCGCCGCGCCCTTGCGCAGATTGTCGGCAACCACCCACAACTGCAGGCCGTTATCGACCGTCGGGTCGGTGCGGATGCGGCTGATGTAAGTCGCGTCCTCGCCGGCGCATTCATAGGGCGTGACGTAACCGCCCGGCTCGTGCTTGTCGATCACCAGACAGCCCGGCGCGCTGCGCAGAATCTGCGTCGCTTCCTCGACGCTGATCGGGTTTTCGAATTCGACGTTGACCGCCTCGGAGTGACCGACGAACACCGGCACGCGCACGCACGTCGCGGTGAGCTTGATTTTGGGATCAAGAATCTTCTTGGTCTCCATCATCATCTTCCACTCTTCCTTGGTGTAGCCGTCCTCCATGAACACATCGATTTCCGGGATGACGTTGAAGGCGATGCGCTTGGGAAACTTCTTGGTGATGATCTCGCCGACGGTGAACACCGCCTTGGTCTGCTGGAACAGTTCGTCCATCGCGTCCTTGCCGGCGCCCGACACCGATTGATAGGTCGCAACGACAACACGCTTGATTTTCGCCTTGTCGTGCAGCGGCTTGAGCGCGACGACGAGCTGCGCCGTCGAGCAGTTCGGATTGGCGATGATGTTCATCTTCGAGAAGCCGGCCGCGGCGGCCGCGTTCACCTCGGGCACGATCAGCGGCACGTCGGGGTGCATGCGCCAGGCCGAGGAGTTGTCGATCACGACGCAGCCCTTCGCGCCGATCTTCGGAGACCATTCCTTGGAGACCTCGCCGCCGGCCGACATCAGGCAGA
>JANMSZ010000291.1:0-11962 GCA_031389925.1 Hyphomicrobiales bacterium
TATTCGGTGCTGATGCCCAACACCGCGCGCGGCGGCGGCATATCGCGCAAGATTTCCTCGGGCGAGGACCGCTCGCGTCTCAAGGAGATCATGCAGGAACTCCAAGTGCCGGAAGGCATGGGCGTGATCCTGCGCACCGCCGGCGCCAGCCGCACCAAGCTCGAGGTCAAGCGCGACTTCGAATATCTGCTGCGTCTCTGGGAGACCGTGCGCGATCTGACGCTGAAGTCGATGGCGCCGAAGCTGGTCTACGAGGAAGGCTCGCTGACCAAGCGTTCGATCCGCGATCTCTACTCCAAGGAAATCGACGAGATCATCGTCTCCGGCGAGGAAGGCTACAAGGAAGCGCGTGAGTTCATGCGCATGCTAATGCCGAGCCACGCCAAGCACGTGAAGCTGTACAAAGACGGCACGCCGCTGTTCACCCGCTGGGGCATCGAGAGCCAGCTCGACGCCATGTTCTCGCCGACGGTGCAACTGCGCTCCGGCGGCTACATCGTCATCAACCAGACCGAAGCGCTGGTCGCCATCGACGTGAACTCCGGTAGGGCGACGCGCGAGCACCACATCGAGGACACCGCGCTCAAGACCAATTGCGAGGCGGCCGACGAAGTCGCCCGCCAATTGCGGCTGCGCGACCTTGCTGGCTTGATCGTCATCGACTTCATCGACATGGACGAAGGCCGCAATAACCGCACCGTCGAACGGCGGATGAAGGACGCGCTCAAGCACGACCGCGCCCGCATCCAGGTCGGCCGCATCTCGCATTTCGGCCTGTTGGAAATGTCGCGTCAACGCATTCGCACCTCGGTGCTCGAAAGCTCGACGGAAAAATGCCCGGTGTGCGGCGGCTCCGGCCACGTCCGTTCGGTATCGTCCGTGGCGCTGCAGTTGCTGCGCGCCATCGAGGAAATGCTCAACAAGGGCGCGACGCACAATCTCATTGTGCGCACCCGCTCGGAAGTCGCGCTCTATGTGCTCAACCACAAGCGCGGCCATCTGCGCGCTCTGGAAGAGCGCTTCCGCATCACCATCACGATTTCCGCCGACGCCACGGTGAACGCACAAGTCTCCTACATGGTCGATCGCGGCGAGCAGGTGCACACGGTCGATGCCGCCAAGGCTCTGGTCGCGGCGCAGCCGCCGATGATCTCGGTGCTCGAAGCCGATGAAGATGCGGTCGATGCCCTGGCCGAGGAAGAAGCTGACGACGAAGAACTCGAGGCCGGTTCGGAAACCGACCACGAGACGTTCGAAGGCGACGCCGGTCACATCGAGCAAGTCGATGCCGGCGGGACCGACGCCGACGGCGAACGCCCCGAGCGCAGCGCCGGCGAACGCGGTGGCGAGCGTGGCAGCGAACGCGATGGCGGCCGCAGGCGGCGCCGGCGTGGCCGCGGACGCGGCCGTGGCGAAGGACGCGAAGGCGGTCCCCGTGAGGGTGGCCAGCGTGAAGGCAATCAGCGCGAAGGTTTGCCGCGCGAGCCCCGCGAGGGCGCAACGCAATTCACCAGCGACAACGGCGGCGAACATGCCCCCGATCTTGCCGCCGCGCACGACGATCACAATGGCGGCGCGCCCGATATGGAAGGCACTGCGCCACGCCAGGAAGTCGCCAATGGCGAAGGCGCGGAAGGCGACGTTCGCCGCCGCCGCCGTCGCGGCCGCCGTGGCGGACGCCGCAACAAGCATCGCAACGGCGACGCGCCGTTGAACGGTCAGGAGAATGGCCAAGAAAACGGTCACGAGGCGCAACAAGGGGCCGCGAACTTCCCGCCGGTCAGCGACGAAGACGCGTCCGGCATCGCGCCGCCGTTCGAGCGGAGCGTGACGATCGAGCCCGCGCCACACACCTACGCCGCGGCACCGGAGCCCAAGCCTGCGCCCGCTTTGGCCTCGGCCGAAGCGGCACCTCAAGAGGCGCCGCGCCGCCGCTCGACTATCCGCGAGCCCGCCCCGGTCGGCGCCAATGCGCCATCAGCGCCAGCGCCGATCACCCCGCCGCCAACGCCCGTGGTATCGAGCACCGCGCCCGAAACGGCCGCGCCCAAGCGCGGCTGGTGGGGCAAGCGCCTGCTCGGCGACTGAGGCCTTAGATGAAATCAGCGTGGATCGAACCCGACGCGCAAAGCGCGGTCGACCACTACGCCAAATCCGGCATCGCCGCCGACCTGGCGCTGCGGGTTTATTCGACCCGCCTGCTCGGCCGCGATCCCAAGCTCGTTCTGCACGGCGGCGGCAACACCTCCGTGAAGATGACGGCGCGCGAGCTGACCGGTGCACAAGTGTCCGCGCTGCACATCAAGGGCTCCGGCTGGGACATGGGCGCGATCGAGCCTGCCGGCATGCCGGCGGTGCGGCTCGAGCCGTTGCTGACGATGCGGGCGCGCGACACGCTCTCCGACGACGACATGGCGCGCGTGCTGCGCTCGACGTTGCTCGACCCGCAGGCGCCCTCGCCTTCGGTCGAGACGCTGCTGCACGCTTTCGTGCCAGCGACATTCGTCGACCACACGCACGCCACCGCGGTACTCTCGCTGATCGACCAGCCGAACGCGGCTGAACTGTGCGCGGAGGTCTACGGCGCGCGCATGGGCTACGTGCCCTACATCATGCCAGGCTTCGCGCTGGCGAAGGCAGCCGCCGATGCGTTCGACAAGAACCCGAAGGTCGAAGGCCTGATCCTCGACAAGCACGGCATCTTCAGCTTCGGCGCCACCGCGCGCGAGGCTTACGAGCGCATGATCGAACTGGTGACGCTGGCGGAACAGCGCGTCGCCAAAGGCAGCAAGAGCTTTGCGCCGGTCAAGCTGCCGGCGAGGATCGCACCGGTCGCGGAGGTCGCGCCGATCGTGCGCGGCGCCTGCACGCTGAAAGATTTCGGCGGCGAAGGCGCGCACAAGCGCCTGATCCTGGAATTCCGCACCAGCGACGCGGTGCTCGCTTACGTCAACGGCAAGGATCTCACGCGTTACGCCACGGCCGGCGTACTGACTCCTGACCACGCCATCCGCACCAAATCCTGGCCGCTGATCGTGCCCGCGCCGGAGGCAGGCTTGCTCGGCGAGTTCAAAGCCGCCGCGCACAAGGCCGCGCAACAGTTCGTTGCCGATTACACCGCCTATTTCGAGCGTTACAAATCGCGCGCGCCCGCTGCCGCGATGCACGATCCACTGCCGCGCGTCGTGCTGGTGCCGGGCCTCGGTCTGTTCGGGCTGGGTGAGAGCGCGAAGGCCGCGCGCATCGCCGCCGACATTGCCGAAGCCGCGATCGAAGGTATCTCCGGCGCCGAGGCGATCGGACAATTCACGTCGATCACGCCACCCGACATGTTCGACATGGAATATTGGTCGCTCGAGCTGGCCAAGCTTGGCGCGCGCAAGGCGCTGCCGCTGGAGGGCCAAGTTGCCGTGATTACCGGCGGCGCCGGCGCCATCGGCGCTGCGACCGCGAAACTCTTTGCCCAAGCCGGCGCCGAAGTCGCCCTGCTCGACCGCGATGCCAAGGCAGCAACCGAGAAGGCCAAGACAATCGGCGGCGTGGCCATCGGCGTCGCCTGCGACGTCACCGACGCCGCGTCAGTGCGCGCGGCATTCGAGAAAGTCGTCGCCACCTTCGGCGGCGTCGACATCGTCGTGTCGAATGCCGGCGCCGCGTGGCAGGGCAAGATCGGCGAAGTCGACGAAGCGATCTTGCGCGAAAGTTTCGAACTGAATTTCTTCGGCCACCAGAAAATCGCGCAAGCCGCTGTCAAGATCATGCTGGCGCAAGGCGCCGGCGGTTGTCTGCTGTTCAACGTGTCGAAGCAGGCAGTGAACCCCGGCGCCAATTTCGGACCCTACGGGCTGCCGAAGGCGGCGCTGCTGTTCCTGGTCCGGCAATATGCGCTCGATTACGGCGCCGACGGCATCCGCGCCAATGCGGTCAACGCCGACCGCATCCGCTCCGGCCTGCTGACCGACGATTTCATCAAAGAGCGTTCCAAGGCGCGCGGCGTGTCCGAGCAAGGTTACATGTCCGGGAACCTGCTGGCGCGCGAGGTCACCGCGCAGGACGTGGCGCAGGCCTTCCTCGCTCAGGCCGTTGCGCTCAAGACCACCGCCGACGTCACCACCGTCGACGGCGGCAACATCGCCGCCGCTTTAAGATAGCGCCCGATCTCGGACAAAATCTTGCGCCACGTATAGAGTGCGCCGACTCGATTCCATCTTGATTCCATCTTGCGACCCTTAAAGGAGCCACGCCGATGAAGACTTTGGTCACACTGAGCCTGCTGCCTTTCCTGCTGCTGGCAACGCCGGCCGCGGCTGCGACCCAGGAGCAAAAGATGGAAACCTGCAAGTTCGGCGCCGACGACGCCAAGCTCGACGGCGCCAAGCGCAAGGCCTTCATGACCAAGTGCATGTCGAACCGCGACGATAAGCGCGGCCCGGCGATGAAGCCGGCCGAGAAGAAAGGCTGAGGCTTACGCCACCTTCGCGGTGGGCCGCTCCAGCGGCGCCACCTCGAAGCCGCGGCGGAAAATAAAGATGGCGGCTTCGCGCCCCAGAGGCAACAGCCACAGCTCGCCCAAAGCCGAAAAAATACGTTGCCTTTCGAAATTGAAACCGAAAACAGGCCGCGGCCCCGCTCGGGCCGGCGACCTGCTTATTTCAGATGACAAGTCCCGGCAGCCGCGACTAGCGGTTCATGAACAGCGCCAAGATCAGAATGATCGGCAGCGGAATGCCCAACAGCCACAACAGTGCACCTCTTCCAAAACCCATAGCAGCCTCCATTGAATGATGGGTAGAGAACCCGCGAGCGCGGCATTTTGTTCCAGGCGGCGCGCTTCGTGCCATCGCTGCAAACAAAAACGGCAGGGCCGGAACCAAAATTCCGCCGGCCGGTTATGCCGCTGCCAAGCGTGAATAATTCCGCTTTGGCTTGGGAGGCATAAGGCGATGATTACGGAGACCGGGAATCCAACACTCGAAGACGCCCACTCGGCGATTAGCTGGAAAGCGATCTTCGCAGGCACCACCGCCTCGCTCGCCGTGACGATGATTTTGGTCGCGTTCGGCATGGGCGTCGGCTTCAGTATCATCTCGCCCTGGAGCGACCAGGGCGTTTCGGCGACCACCTTCACCGTGTCCGCCGCGATCTATCTGTTTTGCGTGTCGATGCTGTCGTCGACGGTCGGCGGCTACCTCGCCGGCCGGCTGCGCTCGCGCTGGGCGACCGTGAACGAGCACGAACGCTATTTCCGCGATTCCGCGCATGGCTTCGTCGTCTGGGCGCTCGCGGCGGTCGTTGGCGCCACCGTGATGAGCGGCGCCGTGACACACATTATTGCCGGTGCAAGCTCGGGACTCGCGGCCACGGCGGTGCAAGGCTCACCCTCGGAGGTCTATGTCGATCAACTTCTGCGCACCACCCCGGCGCAGGGCAATGCCAACGCTGCGCCGGCAACGGCCCAACAGACCACCTCGCCGACCGCCGGCAACCAGACCGCGGCGCCGTTGCAAGGCGGCCAGATCAGCATGGCGCCACGTCAGAACGTCGGCGACCGCGGCGAGATCACCCGTATCATCGCGCCGAGCATGGTCAAAGGCGGCGCGGTATCCGACGCGGACAAGAAGTATCTCGCGAGCATCGTCGCGGCGCGCAGCGGCGTTTCGCAGGGCGACGCCGAAGCCCGCGTCGATTACGTCATCAACCAGGCCAAGCAGGCCGCCGACAAGGCCCGCAAGTCGGCGGCATTGTTCGGCCTGTGGCTGGCGGCGGCGATGCTGGCCGGGGCGCTGTCGGCGGCGCTTGCCGCAATCGAAGGCGGCAACCTGCGCAACCGCGAATGGTACCTCGAAGGCACGCACACCCGCGTGGTCCCGGCCGAGTAGTCGGCCTTACCGAACACAGGAGTCCGCAATGCCGATCATTCTTTATCTGCTAGGCCTTCCGATCAGCCTCATTATCGTCCTGATGATTTTGGGCGCGGCCTGATCACCGCGCGACGAAAAGGAAAAACCCCGCCGGTGGAAACGCCGGCGGTTTTTTTCATCTAAAGGAGTACTTTTCGATGAAGCCTCGGTCGGTCGGCATTAAGGTAGAATTAACCATGCCGTGACGTACTGCCTAATATGTCCGGGCTCTTCAGGAAATTGCGGGCAGAGCCGCAAGCGCCGTTGCCGCCGAGCGCACCTGCCACGGACGCGCCGCCCGCACCCGTGAACAGCGCGGCCTCGATTCGCGAAACCATCGATCTTCTCGAGCTCGATCTCAGCGCGATGATTCGCGACGTCGTCGGCGCGGCGACAGCCGTGCGCGGCGGCGCCAGCGCCTCGGCGGAAGCGCTCGCGGCTATCCGGGCTCGCACGGAAAACCTCGCCACTATTTCGCAAGACGCCAAGCGCGACGCAGAACAGGTCGCGAGCGCCACCGGCGAGCTCGCACGCGCCTCCGGTGAAATCGACAAGCAAGTTCGTGTCGCCGGCGCGCTCACCGACGATGCCGGCGAAGCGGCGCTCGCCGCCAACAGCAGCGTCGATGGACTGAAATCGTCTTCGGCCGAAATCGGCAAAGTCGTGAACCTCATCGCCAACATCGCCCGGCAGACCAATCTGCTGGCGCTCAATGCCACGATCGAGGCGGCGCGCGCCGGCGCCGCCGGCCGCGGCTTTGCCGTCGTTGCCGCCGAAGTAAAGGCGCTTTCGGTGCAGACTCAAAATGCCACCGAGGAAATCAAGCGCAAGATCGACATGCTGCAGAATGACGCGGCCGTGTCGATCAATGCCGTCCATCGCATCTCGGAAGCGACCAATGCCGTCCGACCGGTGTTCTCCAACATCGCCGGCGCCATCGAGAACCAGGTCAAGACGACCGACGGCCTGTCGCGCAATGCCAGCGACAATTCGCATTTCATCGGCGCGGTCGCCGACGGCGCGACCGAAATCATGCAGGCCGCCATTGGCGCGACAGCGCATGGCGAACAAGTCGATCATTCCGGCCAAGACGTCGCGCGGCTCGCCGAACGTCTCAAGACGCGCTGCGTCATCTTCCTGCGCTTAACCGATATCGGCGATCGCCGCGTCCACGAACGCCTGCCTTGCGAACTCGCGGTCGAACTCGATACGGGTGGCAGCGTACTGCGCGGCCAGACCGCGGATATTTCGGAGGGTGGACTATTGGTCCGCCTCAATGAGCCGCACGCCCTGCGCGTCGGCAGCACGATGTCCGCGCAGATTGCGACGATCGGCCGTTGCCGGCTTCGCTTGGTCAATCAGTCGGCGCTCGGGCTGCATCTGCAATTCGAAAAACTGGACGACGGGCCGAGAGCGACACTGGAGCAAAAACTCGCGGCCATCCGGTCCGACAATACCGAATTCATCGACCGGGCCATCGCGGCGGCGAACAAAATTTCGCGTCTGTTCGAACAAGCCGTCACCCAGGGAGAGATCACGCAAGACGAGCTCTTCGACAATAACTACGTCCCGCTTCCGGATACCAATCCGGTCCAGTACAGCACGCGTTTTCTCGACGTCGTCGAGCGCATATTGCCGGACGTTCAGGAGCCTCTGCTGGCGAGCGACAAGCGCATGGTCTTCTGCGCCGCCGTCGACCGGAACGGCTATCTTCCGGTCCACAACAAGATTTATTCCAAGCCGCAACGTCCCGGCGAAGTGCTCTGGAACACCGCGAACAGCCGTAACCGGCGTATCTTCGATGACCGCGCCGGCCTCTCGGCCGGCCGCGTCGTGCGGCCCTATCTTATTCAGAACTACCCGAGAGACATGGGCGACCGCATCGTGATGATGTGGGAGATCGGCGCCCCGATCCGGGTCTTTGGCAAACAATGGGGCGGATTGCGCACGGCCTACACGCTGTAACCGCGTGCCGCAGACTCAATCGCTCTGCAGGATGACGTTCCCTGGCGACAACACCCTGTAGTCGCAATCCCGTAGCTGGACTATCATGGTCAAGACCCGAGGGGGCCGGGGCCATGGACTGGATCACCGCATCAACACTGCCCGACGTTGACCGCCGCACACTGATCAAGGGCGCCCTCAGCGCCGGTTTGGTCGTGAGCGCACTGCCGTTGGCGCGCGCGCAAGTGCGGCCTCCCCTGCGCAGTAATCCGTTCACGCTCGGCGTTGCCTCGGGTGAGCCGGCAAGCGACGGTTTTGTAATCTGAACCCGGCTCGCACCCGTTCCGCTCAATATTTATGGCGGTATGGCGCCAGCGCCGGTGCCAGTCGTTTGGGAAATCGCAACCGACGCGGGCCTGACGCAGGTCGTCCGTAAGGGCGAAGCGATTGCCCGACCCGAACTCGCGCATTCCGTCCATGTCGAGGTCGACGGGCTCGAACCGGCGCGCCCTTATTTCTATCGGTTTCGCGTGGAAGGCTACGAGAGTGCGATCGGCCGGGCGAAGACGTTTCCCGCGCCGAACGCCACTGTCGGCGAAATGCGGTTCGCATCCGCCGGCTGCCAGTCCTGGGAGAGCGGCTATTACACCGCTTGGCGGCACATCGCCGAAGAAGATCTCGACTTCGTGTCGCACTATGGCGACTACATTTACGAATACCAGGCTTTCACCACCTACCGCGACGGCAGAACGCCGACGCGGAGCATGCCGAAGAATTTCCGCACGTGCCTTTCGCTGGCCGACTATCGGCTGCGCTACGCACTCTACAAGAGCGATCCGGACTTACAGGCGGCCCACGCCTCCTGCGCCTTCCTGCCGAGCTTCGACGACCATGAGGTCACGGACAATTGGGCCAGCGACAGCGATCCCCAAAGCACGCCGGCCGAAGCCTTCCTGTTCCGCCGTGCCGCCGCGTTTCAGGCCTGGTACGAGCATATGCCGGTGCGCAAGAGCGCGTTGCCGCGCGGTCCGGACCTCGTTGCCTATCGCAGCCTGCGTTACGGAAATCTCGCCGACATCGCTGTGCTCGACACTAGACAGTATCGCTCGCGCCAGCCGTGCAACGATGGTTTCTACGCTAATTGCACCGAGGCTACCGCGCCCGATCGCACCATGATGGGTGAAAAACAGGAGCGCTGGCTCGCCGAGCTCATGCGCACCACGCCGACCACCTGGCAGGTGCTGGCCCAGCAGGTGATGTTTTCCCTGTTCGACTGGCGCTCACTGCCATGGATCAAGCCGGATCCAGATCCGGTGCGCCGCATGGATACCTGGGACGGCGCCAGCGCCGGCCGCGATCGCGTTGTCGCTATGATGCGCGCCGCAAAATCCGCCAACCCAGTGGTGTTGACCGGCGATACCCATATCGGTCTTGCTTTTGATATCAAAGACGACTGGGCCAATCCAAAGTCGCCTGCGGTCGGCGTCGAATTTCTCGCGACCTCGATCTCATCGAATGGAGACGGGAGTGTCAGCTTCCCCCAGGCCGACGTTGTGTTCCGCAACAACCCGCACCTCAAATTCCTCGGCAATGAGCGCGGCTATTGTCGCCATGTTGTAACGCCGAAACGCTGGCAAGCCGATTACCGCGTGGTCGAACGCGTGAGTGTACCCGGCGAACCGGTTACAACACGCAAGTCTTTCGTCGTTGAAGCCGGCAAGCCTGGACTGATGGAGGCGTAACGTCGCTATTGCTCGACTTCAACGGGTGTGACCTCGCCTGCCAACCGGCGAAAAATAAACCGCATCCGGCTCAATCGCTCTGCAGAATGACGTTCTTCACCATCGGGTAAATCTGGTTCTGCCAGGTGCGGCCGGAGAACACGCCGTAATGGCCGACGCCGGCCTGCATGTGGTGGCGCTTGCGATAGGGCCGCAGCGACGTACACAGGTCGTGCGCGGCCAGCGTCTGGCCGACGGCGCAGATGTCGTCCTTCTCGCCTTCCACCGTGAACAGCATGGTGCGCTTGATCGCCGAGGGATCGACCTTGTCGTTCTCGTACGTCAGTTGGCCGAGCGGCAGCGCGTGGTCCTGGAACACCAGCTTCACCGTCTCCAGATAGAATTCCGACGCGAGATCGAGCACGGCGAAATATTCGTCGTAGAACGCTTTGGTGGTCGCGGCTTTTTCATGTTGGCCATTGGCGAGATTCTCGTAGAGCTCGCGGTGCGCCTTCACGTGGCGTTCCATGTTCATGCTCATGAAGGCGGCGAGTTGCACGAAGCCCGGGTAAACCCTGCGGCCACCGCCGGCATAGCGCGTCGGCACGGTGGCGATCAGCTTCTTCTCGAACCAGTCCATCGGCTTGCCCTTGGCAAGCTCGTTGACCTTGGTCGGATTGACGCGGGTGTCGATCGGACCGGCCATCAGCGTCATCGAGCGCGGCTGCGCCGGGTTGTCGCGCTGCGCCATCACGCTCGCCGCCACCAGCGCGCTCACGCAAGGCTGGCACACGGCGACCATATGCGCGCCGGGTCCGATCTTCTCCAGGAAGCGGATCAGGTGCGCAGTGTAGTCGTTGAAGGTGAAGGCGCCGTCGCTCAGCGGCACGTCGCGGGCATTGTGCCAGTCGGTAATGTAGACGTCATGTTCGGCGAGCATGGTGCGCACGGTGGCGCGCAACAGCGTCGCGAAGTGGCCGGACAAAGGCGCGATCAGCAGCACGCGCGGTTGCGCCTGGTCGACATCCTTCTTGAAATGCCTGAGCGTCGCGAACGGCGTCACGTCGAAGGCTTCTTCGGTCACCGCGACTTCGCGGTTTCCCACCATGACAGTGTCGATGCCGTAAGCCGGCCGCGTATGGGTCAACCCGGCGCGCGCGATCAGTTCGTAAGCCGCCGTCAGATTGCTGAGCGCGGACGGCCGCGCCGCGCCGTTCATCTTGGCGGTGATGGTTTTGAGCGCCTCGCCGGCAAACGCCCGCACCGGCACCATGATGTCCGATTGCGCCTGATAAGCCTGATATAGCATCGATACCCCGACGAACCCGGCAACCGCTGACAAGGCTAGTTCATTTGATGTTGCACTGCGAGATAAAAATTTGGGCGGCGCCAGAAGTGCCTGCCATCTGGGGACAAGGGCCTCGGAATTCCATTTTGCGGCACGGGAAGGTATTGAATAGTCAGAACTTTCGTCTAAGCTGCGTTTGCCGGGCTGTGACGACGAAGGGATAAGTGCGCCCCATGGCCAAGGCTGCCTCGAGCAAAGCTACTCTCACCATCGCCAGCAAGAACTATGGCTCCTGGTCGCTGCGCGGCTGGCTGCTGTGCAAGATGGCGGGGCTCGAATTCGACGAGCAGGTGGTCGCCAGCGACGATCCGTCGGCGCGCGCCGAACTCTTGCTGCTGTCACCCTCCTTCCTGGTGCCCTGCCTGACCCATGACGGCGTCAAGATCTGGGACACGCTGGCGATCGCCGAGTATCTCAGCGAGACACTGCCGGATAGCGGCCTGCTGCCGACCCACAAGGCGGCGCGCGCGCATTGCCGCTCGATCTGCGGCGAAATGCATTCCGGTTTCACCAATATGCGCTCGGCTTTGCCGATGAACCTGAAGGCGCACCACCCGGGCTTCAAGGTCTGGGCCGGCGCCCAAGCCGACATCGACCGTATCTTGAGCATCTGGCGCGAATGCCTGGCGAGCACCAAGGGGCCGTTCTTGTTCGGCAAGCGGCCCGGCATGGCCGACGCCATGTTCGCGCCGGTGGTAACGCGCTTCCTCACCTACGACGTGAAGCTCGACTCAGATTGCGCCGCCTACTGCAAAGAGATCATGGCGCTGCCGGCGATGCTGGACTGGGTCGAAGGCGCCAAAGCCGAGCCCGACGAGGTCGTCGAGCTCGACGTTGAGTTTTAGCGCGGCGCTTTAGCCAACCAATTTCCGATCCGCTCGACCGCCTCACGCATCTCGGCCGCGGAGCCCGCGTAGCAAAACCGCAAAAAGTTGTGGCCGTTGACCGGGTCGAAATCGATGCCGGGTGTGGCGGCGACGCCGGCCTCGTTCAACATGCGCTTGGCGAAATTGAGACTGTCGTTCGAGAATTGCGACACGTCGGCATAG
>JANMSZ010000325.1:0-4507 GCA_031389925.1 Hyphomicrobiales bacterium
CAATGTCGGCCAGCCGTCGTACTCGTCTGGCGAAGTCTTATGGGGCCTTCTCGTGCGGTTTCGCGCTCTGAATAGCGAACAAAGTGAGAGCCATGAGGGTACGGCCTTTCATGTGAAAGAGCACCTACCCTCAATTGTACCCTCACCGTACCCTCAAAGCACCGTTCGCTATGGGGAACAGCGAGTAACGGAAAACGCGCAACACTTTGATTATGTTGCGAAATGAGAAACGGTGGGGAGCTATGGGGAAGGCGATGGTGCCCAGGGGCGGAATCGAACCACCGACACTGCGATTTTCAATCGCATGCTCTACCAACTGAGCTACCTGGGCGCCAAACTCACCCCAGTAGCCGGGGCAAGGAGAGCGCGGGCGTTATAGAGGGTGGAATCCGCACTGTCCAGAACGGCCAGGACCCCACCAAATCAAAGCCTTAGACGCCAATTGCGGCACGAAACCGCTGCTTGAGCACCACCCCATCGCGCTCCGGCAGCACCCGCGGCGGCTCCGCGGCCTCGATCGCCACCCGGGCGAACAGGGTGCCGTTGAGGGTTTTCAACCGCGCGGCAAGATCGGCAAGCCCGGCATCGTCGGCAACGTCGAGGCAGGTCGCGATGCCGCAGCCGGCGGCGACCTTGAGCAGATCGACGCCCCCAGAATCCCAGGCTTGCGTGTGGCTCGGCTGCATGCCGGTCTCGCCATAGACGCCGTTGTCGAACACGATGACGGCGAGGTTGGCCGGCTTCTGGATGCCGATGGTGGCGAGGGCGCCCATGCCCATCAGCATTTCACCGTCACCCGTAATTACTGCGACGCGCTTGTCCGGTTGCGCCAACGCGAGACCGAGCCCGATCATCGCGGCGCCGCCCATCGCGCCCCACAGATAGAAATTGCGGTCGTTGTCGCCGGCGGCGGCGAGATCCCAGCAGGTCGAGCCGAGCCCCGGCACGACAAGCAGATCGTCGCCGCGATCGGCAACCAGCGCGGCCATGGCGGCGCGGCGTTCAAGACCCTTTTGCTTCATTTGGTCCATACTTTCTTGCCGATCAGTTCCTGCGACAACACCAGCGCGGCAATGCGCTCGTCGCCGAACACGGTTTGCACCGCGCGTTCGGCCAGGCCTTCGACTTCGTCGGGTTTACGCGCGCGATAGACTTCCGCCTCGCACAGCTTGAGCACGGGCTCGACGATGGAGCCCATCGGCTCCTGCCACGGGTTGAACTCCTCCCACTCGCCGCGCATCGTAATCAGCATCAACATCGGAAACCGGCATGAGCGCGCCAGCGACAGCATGTTGATACAGTTGCCGAGCCCGCTCGACTGCATGAGCAAAGCGGCGCGCTCGCCGCCGAGCCAGGCGCCGGCGGCCAAGGCCACGCCCTCCTCTTCCGTCGTCAGCACCACGTCGCGAATCTCAGGGTCGGCGCGGCAGCAATCGATCAGCTTGGCGTGCCCGGCGTCGGGCACGTAGCCGACCTGGCGAATGCCGGCCCGCTTGAAGGTCTGATACAGCCGCTCCGGCCAATCGATATCCAGCGCCGCGGTTTTCGCGCTCATGACTTCTCGCTTTCATCGCTGCCGGGAAGCTTGTCGCCGTCTTCAGCTTCGGTTTCTTCGGCGGGTACGGCGTAAACGCCGGACAGCCATCGGTTGAGATCGATATCGGCGCAACGCTTGGAACAGAACGGCTTGAACGCCACGTCGGTGGGCTTGCTGCAAATCGGGCAGCGCGCGGCGGACGTCTTGCGGTCGATCTCGTTCATCGCGTCGTCTTCTTCTTAGTATCCAATGTTTTGGCATCCATTTGGCGCAGTTCCGTTTTCAGGATCTTGCCGTAATTGTTCTTCGGCAGCGCGTCGACAAAAACATAATCCTTCGGCCGTTTGAAGCGCGCAATATGCGCCAAACACAGCGCGTCCAGTTCCGCAGGCGCGGCCTGTCCCACCACATAGGCCACCACCGCCTCGCCCCATTCGCGGTCCGGCCGGCCGATCACCGAGACTTCCGTCACGTTCGGGTGCGTCAACAGCACCTCCTCGACCTCACGCGGATAGATGTTGGAGCCGCCGGAGATGATCAAGTCCTTGGAGCGATCTTTGAGGTGCAGATAGCCTTCGTCGTCGAAGGCGCCGACGTCGCCGGTGTGCAGCCAGCCACCGCGCAGGCTGGCGGCGCTGGCTTCATCATTGCGCCAGTAACCGGCCATGACGACGTCGCCGCGGCAGAGGATTTCACCCGTCTCGCCTTGCGGCAACGGCGCGTCGTCGGCAGCGGCGATCATGACCTCGACGTTTCGGTACGGCTTGCCAGCAGAGGCCAGCCGCTCGCGCCAGCGCGGATGGCCGCGGTCGGCGATCTCGGCTTTCGACAGCGTCGTGATGGTCATCGGCGCTTCATCCTGCCCGTAGATTTGCGCCAGCCGCGGTCCGAAGCGATCCAGCGCCTGCAGCGCGTCCTCGACATACATCGGCGCGCCGCCCCAGATCAGCGTGCGGATATTCCCGGCACGGCACTCGGCCGGACAATCGACCAGCCGCTTGATCATGGTCGGCGCGGCAAACATCGACGCACGCGGCCACTTGTCGAACAGCGCAAAGACTTCCTCCGGTTCGAAGCCGCCGCTTTCCGGCACCACTTGAACACCGCGATTGGCAATGTGCGCCATGATGTAGAGCCCGGAGCCGTGGCTCATTGGCGCGGCATGGATGATGGCGTCGCCCGGCGCGATCGGATCGACTTCCGCGGCGTAGGCCTCGCTCGCCGCCGCGAGATTGCGGTGCGTCAGCATCGCGCCCTTCGGCCGTCCCGTTGTACCAGAGGTGTAGAACAGCCAGGCGAGATCGTCGCCGGAACGCGGCACGACATCGATGGCGTCGGCAGCGAATAGTGCGTCGTAGTCGGCGCTGCCGATCGTGATCAAACGTTCGAGCGTGCTTGGCGCATGCGCCGCGATCTCGGCGTCGACGCCTTGCGAGGCAAAACAAACACGCGCGCCGGAATGCTCGAGGATGTAGCCCAGTTCGGCGCCGTGCAGTTTGGCGTTGGCCGGCACCGCGGCGAGGCCTGCATGCCAGATGCCATAGAGCAGCGCGAGGTAGTCCGGCGAATTCTTGGCGGCGATGGCGACCCGGTCGCCGGGCACCAGCTTGAAGCGCTCGCGCAACGCGCCCGCCAACCGTGCCGCGCGTTCGGCTAAGTCGCCGTAGCTCGCGACGACGCGCGCGCCGCAAGCAACGGCCGGCATTGAAGGATAATCAAGAGCGGAGCGGGTTAGCCATAGCGCCTGGTTCATCTCGAACGTCCCAAGGCGGATTTATCTACCGCTCGTCCCCGCGAAAGCGGGGACCCAGGGCTCTGGATTCCCGCTTTCGCGGGAATGAGCGGAGGATGGATCAACTATACCGCGTTCAGCCATCCAAAGCGGATCGGATAGCCTTCGCCACCGAGCAGGCTCATGGTTTCGTACAGCGGCAGCCCGACCACATTGGTGTAGGAGCCGACCAGCTTGACGATGAAGGTCCCGGCAATGCCCTGCGCCGCGTAGCCGCCGGCCTTGCCGCGCCATTCGCCGGAGGCGAGATACGATTCGATGTCCTCAGCCGACAGCCGCTTGAAACGCACGCGTGTCTCGACCAGCCGTTGGCGGAAGGCCTCCTTCGGCGTCACCAGACAGATCGACGTGTAGACGCGGTGATTGCGGCCAGACAGCAGGCGCAGACACTGCGCCGCTTCGTCGAGCAGTTCGGCCTTCGGTAGAATGCGCCGGCCGACCGCCACCACGGTGTCGGCGGCAAGAATATAGGCGCCGCGCAGCTCGTCATCGAGCTTGACGTTGTTCAGCGCCACTTCCGCTTTGGAGTGCGCCAGGCGGTTGGCATAGGCGCGCGGGATCTCGCCGCGCTTCGGGGTTTCGTCGATATCCGCGGGCTTGAGCGAATCCGGCTCGATGCCGGCTTGATTGATCAAGGCCAGGCGTCGCGGCGAACCGGAGGCGAGGACGAATTTGGGCCGGCCGATCATGAGGTTAGCGGCTCTGAATGAGATTCGAGAATGCGGCGGACGCTAGCGGAACGGGGGTGAATTCGCAAACCGCGCCTGAATTTGTACCCGGCATCATTAATGCGGCTCACTCATTGCCCCCGCCCGGCCGTCCAAATCGCGCGCGGATGTGGGCCATCAACTGATCCCGCACCTCGCGATAAGCGTCGAGCTTTTGCTCGCGGCTGCCTTCGATCCCGGTCGGGTCGACGGTCGGCCAATACTCGACATCGGCGGCGAGAGTCCGCGTCAGTTCCAGCGCCTTGTGATGGGCCGGTGGCGACAGCGTCACGATGAGATCGAAGCTCAGGCCCTCAAGCTCTTCCAGTTCCTCGAACGTCATCGGCTTGTGGCGGGAAATATCGACGCCGATCTCATCCATAACCGCGACGACAAAGGGATCGAGTTCGCCTTTCTGCACGCCAGCCGAGCCGACATACAGCGACTTGCCGAACATTTGCTGGAGCAAGC
>JANMSZ010000349.1:0-3475 GCA_031389925.1 Hyphomicrobiales bacterium
GATAGGCTTCCGGCGGCCGGAAGCGGCCTTCATGGTCGCGTTCGAACAGCATCACGCGATAGCTCCACAGGCCATAGTGCGACACCGTTTCGCGAAAGCCTTCCGGCACGGTGCCGAGATCCTCGCCGATCACGATGCAACGTGCGCGACAGCTTTCCTCGGCAAGGACACGGAGCAACGGCTCGAACGGATAACGCACATAGGCGCCCTCGCTTGCCTTGGCGCCGCGCGGAATCATGAAGATGCGCTTGAGACCCATCACGTGATCGAGCCGGATGGCGCCGGCATGGCGCATGGCCGCGCGCATCAGCAGACGCATCGCCGCGAAATCGTCGCGCGCGACCGTGCTTGGATTGACCGGCGCCAAGCCCCAGTTTTGCCCGGCCCGATTGAACTCGTCCGGCGGCGCACCGACCGACACGTCCGCCAGCACGGCATCCTGCTGGCTCCATGCATCGGCGCCGTGCGGATCGATGCCGACCGCAAGGTCGATGTAGAGCCCGATCAGCATGCCACTGTGTCGCGCCGCATCCTGGCAGGCGCGCAATTGACGATCGGCGACCCACTGCAAGTATTCGTGGAATTCACATTCGTCTTGGTGCTCTTTCCGGAAGGCTTGCAAGCTCGCGTTGTCCGGTCGGCGCCACGACTCGGGCCATTGCGGCCAAGGTTTGCCGGCATGATGCCGGCGCAGACATTCGAAACATGAAAACCGCAGCAGCGCCTCGCCTTGCTCTTTTCGATAGGCTTCAAAGTCGGCGCGCCGTTCGTCTGCTGCGCTCGAACGGAAGCGGTCATAGGCGGCGCGCAGGCCTGCCAACTTCGCGCGCGCGACGCCGGCGTAATCCACCAAGTCGGTCGCGCGCAGCGCCGCGACGTCGGCTTCGAGACCCATGGCGGCGAGGCCCGGAAATTCCGGCACCGCATCGACGTCGATGTACAACGGGTTGAGGAACAGCCGGCTGTTTGGCCCGTAAGGGCTGGCCTGCTCCGGCCGATCCAAGAACAGCGCATGCAGCGGGTTAAGCCCGACGCCGGATGCGCCTGACAAGGCCGCCAGCGCGACCAAGCGGGCGAGATCGGTGAAATCGCCGTGCCCCCAATTGCGCCGGGATCGCACCGCGTAAAGCTGAACGGCTAGAGCCCAAAGCCACCGACGCCCATTTCCCTGAAACGCCTGCAGATGATCCCCGGCAATCGAGGTTGGTTGGGGCGGCTCTCCCCCGGCGGACAGGGCCGAGATCAACCGGTCCAGCGTTTCCCGCGGGACTAGGTGCCATCCGCCGAATACGTCGAAATAGCCCGGTTCTATGCCCCATCGCTCGGCCTTTGCGGTCAAATCATCCATTTGAGCTCTGTTTTGTCGGCATCCGCGCCGCCCCAGCAGGTATTTGAATGGAACTTTCGGCTTTTCCGTCGGTTCTCCTAAGGGTCCAACCAATTTTTTTGTAGGAAGTAATGAAGCAATCCGGAACGAAGGAAACCGGCGTGCGTGGGACTCATTCGTCGCTCGACGATGTCTTGCAGGTTGCGCCGGCCGATCCCACCGGCCCTCGTTTCAAGATTGAAGACATTTTCCCTCGTGTCGATGGCGGTCAGTACCCGGTTAAACGCATTGCCGGCGAATCCGTTGATGTCTGGGCGGATATTTTTCGCGAAGGCCATGATGTCATCGCGACCGCTCTGCTCTGGCGTGCCGAAAACAGCACGCAGTGGCTGCGCGAGCCGATGCGCTTTCACAGCAACGATCGCTGGCACGGCAGCTTCATCCCGCCGGAGCCGGGCTCGTACCTTTTCGGCATCGAGGCCTGGACGGATAATTTCGCCACCTGGCGCAAAGAACTCCGCCTCAAGCTCGATGCCGGCCAGGACGTGTCGCTGGAATTGCGCGAATGGCGCGACGTGATGGCCGAGCTAGCGCCGGGCGAACAGGCGGTCCGCGCGTTCGACGAAGCTACCGCGCGATTTTCCCAATCCGGCGATGCCACCGGTTTTTTCGACGGCGCGCTCGCATCCACGATCGAGACGTCGCAGATGCGGCCGGACCTCAGCCGAAGCCACGTGCTGCCGCTGGCCGCCGACCGCGAACGCGCCCGCTCCGGCGCCTGGTACGAGATGGTGCCCCGCAGCCAGGGCCTGGTGCCCGGCCAGCATGGCACGTTCGACGACTGCATCAGGCGCGTTCCGGACATCGCGGCGCTTGGCTTCGACGTTCTGTATTTGACGCCGATCCACCCCATCGGCCGCATTAACCGGAAGGGCCGCAATAACGCGACGACGGCGCAGCCCGGCGATCCGGGCAGCTTCTATGCCATCGGCAACGAGCAGGGCGGCCATGAGGCGGTGCATCCAGAGCTGGGCACGCTGGCCGACTTTGCCCGGCTGGTCGAAACCTGCCACGAGCACAAGATGGAAATCGCCATCGATTTCGCGGTGCAATGCTCGCCCGACCATCCGTGGCTGGAGCAGCACCCGGAATGGTTTCGTGTTCGCCCGGATGGCACCATTCGTTACGCCGAAAACCCGCCGAAGAAATACGAGGATATCGTCAATCCGGATTTCACCTGCCCCGACCGCATCTCGCTGTGGGTGGCGCTGCGCGACATCATCTTGCTCTGGGTCGAGCGGGGCGTCCGCATTTTCCGCATCGACAATCCGCACACCAAGCCGCTGCCGTTCTGGGAATGGCTCATCCGCGAGGTGCGTGCGCAGCACCCCGATGTGATCTTCCTCGCCGAAGCCTTCACGCGTCCGAAGATCATGAAGGCGTTGGCCAAGATCAGCTTCTCACAATCCTATACGTATTTCACGTGGCGGACCGGCAAGGACGAAATACAAGCCTATCTCAGCGAACTGACGCGTTTTCCCGAGCGCGATTATTACCGGCCCAATTTCTTCGTCACCACGCCGGACATTCTGCCGATCCAGTTGCAGACCGGCGAAACCTGGCTGTTCAAGGCGCGCGCGGCGCTGGCCGCGCTGCTGTCGTCGAATTTCGGCATCTACAACGGCTTCGAACTCATCGAGCACGAGCCGATCCCGGGGCGCGAGGAATATCTCAATTCGGAAAAATACGAGATCAGGACGCGCAACTGGAACAAGCCGGGCAACATCAAAGATTATCTCCAGCACATCAACACAATCCGGCGCGCTAACCCCGCGCTGCTGCAGACCGCCAATCTGCGCTTCCTGCCGGTCGACGATGGCCATGTCATCGGCTTCATCAAGGAATCGGTCGACGGCACCAACGCGGTAGCCGGAGCCATTGCCCTCTCGAACGCGCCGCGCGAATTCTGGCTGCATTTCGGCGCCGAGCAGATCGGCCCCGCTGACGCCAAGCGGCCGGTGCGCCTGATCGAGAACCTGCTGACCGGCGAACGTCACATGCTCGAATGGGGCGGCGTGCGCCTGCGCATCAACCCGTCGAACGATCCCGCCCTTGTCTTCCGCTGTCACGCTTAAGGCGCTGCAATGA
>JANMSZ010000358.1:0-2298 GCA_031389925.1 Hyphomicrobiales bacterium
CTTGATGTCGCCGGTGCGGATGTTCTTGTCGAGCGTCGCGGCGATCGCCTTGTCGATCATGTCGGCCTGTCTGCCCATGTCGAACGAGTAGCGCAGCGCCATACCGAACGACGCGATCATCGCGATCGGGTTGGCGACGCCTTTGCCGGCGATATCCGGCGCCGAGCCGTGCACCGGCTCGTAGAGCGCCTTGCGCTTTTTGGTCTTGGGATCGACCTCGCCGAGCGACGCCGACGCCAGCATCCCGAGCGAGCCGGTCAGCATCGAGGCCACGTCCGACAGCATGTCGCCGAACAAATTGTCGGTGACGATGACATCGAACTGCTTCGGGTTGCGCACCAGCTGCATGCCGCCGGCATCGGCCAGCATGTGCTCGAGCTGCACGTCCTTGAACTCGCGCGCGTGGATGGCGGTGATGACCTCGTTCCAAAGCACGCCCGACTTCATGACGTTGCGTTTTTCCATCGAGGTGACTTTGTTATTGCGCTTGCGCGCCAGTTCAAACGCCACGCGGCCGATGCGCTCGATCTCGTAGGTATCGTAGACCTGCGTATCGATGGCGCGCTTCTGACCATTGCCGAGATCGGTGATGGTCTTCGGCTCGCCGAAATAAACGCCGCCGGTCAGCTCGCGCAGGATCATGATGTCGAGGCCTTCGACCAGCTCGCGCTTGAGCGACGAGGCATCGGCCAACGCCGGATAGGTCACCGCCGGGCGCAGATTGGCGTAAAGCTCAAGATCCTTGCGCAGCCGCAACAGGCCGGCTTCGGGCCGGTGCTCGTAGGGCACCTTGTCCCACTTCGGCCCGCCGACCGAGCCGAAGATGACGGCGTCGGAAGCCTTGGCCTTCTCCATGGTGGCGTCGGTGATGGCGACGCCGTGGGCGTCGAAGCAACTGCCGCCGACCAGACCCTCTTCGGTGACGAATTTGTCCGGGCCCTTTTTATTGAAGAAATCGATGACGCGCTTCACTTGCGCCATCACTTCGGGGCCGATGCCATCGCCGGGGAGCAGCAGGAGATTATGGGTCGCCATTTCGTTACGCCTCACTGAGTTCGTCAAAGCTGCGGATTGCTAAAGCCTCATCACCGGCTTGGCAACTCCCGGGCAAAAGGCCGAGAATGGGCCTTAGTCCACCGCACCCGGAGGCACGCTTGGCGGAACGCCGTGCTCAAGTGGTCATTATCGGCGGCGGTTTCGGCGGCCTGGAAGCCGCACGCACGCTGCGGCGCGCCGATGCCGACGTCACCGTGGTCGACCGCCAGAACCATCATTGCTTCCAGCCGCTGCTCTATCAGGTGGCGACGGCGGCGCTGTCGCCCGCCGACGTCGCCTGGCCGATCCGGCACATTCTGCGTTCGCAGCAAAACGCCACCGTGCTGATGGCCGATGTCAACGGCGTCGATACGCAGCACAAGCGGGTCCACACGGATGGCGGCGATCTGCCTTACGACTACCTGGTGATCGCGACCGGCGCGATGCACTCCTATTTCGGCCATGACGAATGGTCCGACGTCGCGCCCGGCCTCAAGCGCATCGAAGACGCCACCCGCATCCGCCGCCATATCCTGATTGCCTTCGAGCAAGCCGAGCTTACAGCCGATCCGGACGAGCAGCGGCGTCTGCTGACGTTCGTCATTGTCGGCGGCGGCGCCACCGGCGTCGAAATGGCGGGCGCCATCGCCGAGATTGCACGGCAAACTTTGGCCGCCGATTTCCGCCGTATCGATCCGCGCTCGGCCCGTATCGTGCTGATCGAAGCGGGGCCGCGCCTGCTGCCGGCGTTTCTGCCCGCACAGTCCGACTACGTCCGCGACACGCTAACCCGCGCCGGCGTAGCCGTTATGACCGATACGATGGTGACGAAGTGTGATGCGGGCGGCGTGGATCTTAACAGCGGCCGGCTCGATGCCAGCACCATCATCTGGGCCGCCGGCGTGGTCGCGTCGCCAGCCGCGCAATGGCTTAACGCCGAAGCCGACCGTGCCGGACGCGTCAAGGTCGGTCCGGATTTATCCGTGCCGGTCCATCCCGATATTTTCGTCATCGGCGACACCGCCGCGGTGACCGACAACAAGGGCAAGCCGATACCCGGCATCGCACCGGCGGCCAAACAGATGGGTCAATATGCCGGCAAGTTGATCATGGCGCGCATCGCCGGACGCAACCCCACCAAGCCGTTCCGATACATGCACCTCCGCGATCTGGCGACCATCGGCCGTCATGCCGCGGTGGTGAAATTCGGCGCGCTGCGCTTGAAGGGCTTCATCGGCTGGCTGTTCTGGAGCGTCGCCCACA
>JANMSZ010000367.1:0-3168 GCA_031389925.1 Hyphomicrobiales bacterium
AGCCGGGCTTCGGTCCGCAAGAGGCGGCCGGACTTATCCGCGCAAGGCCGCGTGCAGGGCGGCCAGATCGGCCGGCAAAGCTGACTTGAACTCCATGAACTCAGCCGTCTCGGGATTCTCGAAGCCGAGCAAGTAGGCGTGCAGCGCCTGACGGCCGAGCGCGGCCAAGGCGTTGCGGGCTGGTTCGGGCAGCAGCGTCGCCTTGGTCTTGAAGCCGGTGCCGTAGGTAGCGTCGCCGAGGATCGGATGGCCGATGTGAGCCAGATGCACCCGGATCTGGTGGGTGCGGCCGGTTTCCAGGGTGCAGGCGACCAGGCTAGCGACAGGCTTGGTGGCTTGGCCAGGATGATTTTGGCCGGGGAAGCTCTCCAACAACTGCCAATGCGTGATGGCCTCGCGGCCGCCCTCCCGCACGGTGCGTTTTTCGCGGTTATGCGGATGGCGGTCGAGGGGTGCGTTGATGGTGCCCTTCGGCCGGTCGGGCGCACCCCAGACGAAGGCGAGATAGCCGCGCACCAGCGGTCCTTCGCGGCCGTGATCGGCGAATTGCTTGGACAGCGCGCGGTGCGCCTTGTCGTTTTTCGCCACCACCAGAAGGCCGGTGGTGTCCTTGTCGAGCCGATGCACGATGCCGGGCCGCTTGACGCCGCCGATGCCGGACAGGCTGGCGCCGCAATGCGCGATCAGCGCGTTGACCAGCGTGCCGCTGGCGTGGCCCGCGGAGGGGTGCACCACCAGGCCCTTGGGCTTGTCGATCACGATCAGCGCGTCGTCTTCGTAAACAATCGCAAGCGGGATATCTTCACCTTGCGGCTCGGCGTCTTCGGCCGGGGGCAGGGTGACGCGCACGATATCGCCGGATTTGACCTGGCTCGACGGATCAAGGATCGTGCGCGCGTTGTTCGTTTCTTGGATCGACACTTGGATCGACACTTGGCCGTCGAGGATCAGCGCCTTCAGCCGCGAACGCGACAAAGAAGGAATCCGCGCGGCCAGCACGCGATCGATCCGGCCGTCCTCCTCGACGGCAACTGTCACTGTCTCGATGCTGTCCGTCATGCTTTAAGGCTAGCCGATGTCCGATGAAGACGAAAAACCGCTCGAACCCGAAGCGGCCCGCGCCGTGGCGCAGGTGCGGCGCTTGATGATGATCGCCACCGCGACCACCTTCGTCGCCGTCGCGGTGGTCCTCGGCGTCATCGGCTATCGTGTTTTCAAGTCGGGAACAAGCACACCGGCTTTGTCCGACGCGGTGGCGCAGTTGCCGGCAGGGGCCAAGGTGGTATCGACCGCGGTCGGCGACGGCCGCATCGTTTTGACCGTCGAGATCGGCGGCGCGCTGGAATTGCGGACTTTCGACCTCAATACGCTCAAACCCGTCGGCCGCATGCGCTTCGCCCCGGCGCCGTAAACCTCAGTTTAGCCTCTAACTGGCTCGGCTTGCACTGGCCCGTGATCACGGCTAGTCGTAACGCCTTGGCCAAGCTCCCTTCGTCTAGCGGCCCAGGACGTCGCCCTCTCACGGCGAAAACAGGGGTTCGAGTCCCCTAGGGAGCGCCAGCGCCTGATCGCAGCGCTACCAAGGCTTCAGCACAATCTTTCCCACACCACCCCGGCCTGCCACGAGCCTGTGCGCGGCGGCGGCATCCGCCAGCGGCAACACCTGGTCAATCAGGACATCCAGATGTCCCTCGGCGGCCACCTTGAGACTCAACTCGACATCGGCGTCGGTGTGTATCGTCGAGCCGATGATCGTAATGTAGTTCAGATACAGATAATTCAGATCCAGCGGAACGATGCCGCCGGCATGGGCGCCCGCGGTCACGAGCCGGCCGTTCCGCGCCAAACTCGCAAACGCCTTGGGAAACAGATCGGCGTCGCCGACATTCTCGACGACTACGTCGACGCCACGCCCCTGCGTGAGACGACGAACCTCGGCTGTCAGATCGCTGTTGCGATAATTGATGCCGAAATCGGCGCCAAGGCTCTTGGCCGCCTCAACGCGCTCGTCGGCGCCCGCCGCGGCAATGACACGCGCGCCGAGATATTTGGCGACCTGAATGCTGGCGCTGCCGAGACCGCCGGCCGCGCCCATGACCAACACCCATTCGCCCGATTTTAATTTGGCCTTCTCCTTGAGTTGATTGAACGCAAGCGGCGCGTGGCGGCCGACGATGGTTGCCGTGCTGAAATCCATTGCATCGGGAATGTGATGCGTGTTCGCAGCCGGCAACGTCACATATTGCGCGTAACCGCCCCACACCTGCACGCCGAGCATCACCGGGCCCTGCGTCGCCGTCGCCGCTTTAACCCGCGGCGAGGTGGTGACTCGGTCGCCCATCCGGCGCGACGTCACGCCCTCGCCAAGAGCGGCGATCGTTCCCGACGGATCGGTCCCCAGAACATGGGGCAGCGTGATCGGCCGCGCATAGCGCCCGGCGCGAACGGCGAGATCCAGTGTCCGGTTGACCGAGACGGCTTCGACCTTGAGAAGCACTTCGCCGGCGGATGGTACCGGCGCGGGCACCTCTTCGAGGCGCATCACGTCGGGGCCGCCGAATTCGCGAAAAACGATAGCTTTCATGGGGGCGTTCACGACAATGCCCTTATTCCCGGAACAGCGGCGGCGTCGGAATTCCCCAGATATTCGACGCCGAGGGACCGGGTTGCCAGACTTTGGGACGCTGCGGATTGTCTTCGTGCCAGGGACGGGGGTCGAACGCGCCCGACGCCTCGTCGGTCATCTGATCGAGGTCCGTGTACAACTCCATGATCTGACCGTCGGGCGTAAGATGGTAGATGAAGATGTTGTGGCCGACGCCGTGGCGTCCCGGTCCCCAGATCAGGGGGATCTTCTGCTTGCCGAGAAAATCGCAGGCCGTCCTGATGTGCTCCCAATCGCGCGCCTCGAAGGCGATGTGATGCATCTTGTTGGCCTTGCCGTGCAGCACGTTCAAAGTGTGATGATCGGGCCCACAGCGCAGGAAGGCAAAGAAGTCGCCCATCCAGTCCGAAACGCGGAATCCAAGTATCTTGACGAAGAAATCGACGCTGCCCTGGACGTCATCGACCTTGAACGCAATGTGTCCGAGTTTGCGCGGGCCGATTCCGTCCACCGGCGAACGCCCTTGCGGGACGGTGCGTTCGCTGATCAGTCCAACGCGAATG
>JANMSZ010000368.1:0-3122 GCA_031389925.1 Hyphomicrobiales bacterium
CTTCCTTGTTGGTGTCGATCACGAACAGCAGATCGGGCAGACCGCCCATGTCCTTGATGCCGCCGAGGGAACGGTCAAGCTTGTCGCGCTCGCGCTGCAGATCGAGCCGCTCTTTTTTGGTGTAACCACCGGCCTCGTTGGAGGCGAGCAACTCCTCAAGCTTGCGCAAGCGCGAGATCGAGCCGGAAATGGTCTTCCAGTTGGTCAGCGTGCCGCCGAGCCAGCGCGAGTTGACGTAGTACTGCGCGCATTTCTTGGCAGCGTCAGCGATCGCGTCCTGTGCTTGGCGCTTGGTGCCGACGAACAGGATGCGGCCGCCTTTGGCGGCGGTGTCGCTGACGGCCTGGAGCGCGCGATGCAGCATCGGCACGGTCTGGGCGAGATCGACGATGTGGATGTTGTTGCGGGTGCCGAAGATGTATTGACCCATCTTCGGGTTCCAACGGTGGGCCTGGTGGCCAAAGTGCACGCCAGCTTCCAAAAGCTGACGCATGGTGAAGTCAGGAAGCGCCATTCGATAATTCTCCGGTTGATCCGCCGCGGACTTGTGTGAGCCCCGTGAAGGGACCACCGGAAGGCCTTTTTGACCCATTGTCGGGGCCTAAAGCCAAAAGTCCGCGTGAGTGATGTGCCGGGCTTATATAGGCGCGATTGGGGGGATGCAAGCCAATGTCCAGACACGTGAAATCGCCTTTATTCTAGACAATCCAGGCAAAACCGGGAATTTGGGACAGTCATGATCACCGCGAGGCGATGGCCGGCCGCAATCATTGGGCTGGGTTGGACGGTGGGCCTGGCCGGATGCGCCGGCGACCTGCCGGCCACCATGGCGCCACAGCCAGCGCCGGCGAACTACCGGCAAATGACCGCCGCCTATTTCGCCGCCGCGCTGCCCAAGCAGCCGCTCGCCGGCGCGGCGGTCTCCGCGATCCAGCCGGCCGTCGCGCCGCAGCCGGCGGAATGGATCGCCTGCGTCAAACTCGCCGGCGGCGAATATTACGCGGTGTTTTATAGCGGCGGCGCGGTTGTCGATGCGCGCCGCGCGCTGAACATCGACCGCTGCGCCGCCGCGGATGGCTACGCGCCGTTCCCGCCGCCGGAAAAGCCGAAGCCCGTAATCAAGCCGGCGAAGGGCAAGAAAGACACGAAGGGCTGATGCGCCCTCGCCTGTTTACGCGTCACACGCCGAAATACTTCGAATAGCGCGTCTTGATCTCTTCCATCCGGACGATGAGCCCTTCCGGATTCTTGTTCATGATCTTGATCGACGACAGCGGCGTGCGGCCGGGCTTGTCCTTGACCTGCGTGTGCACCGAGCGCAACCCGCCGATATCGACGAACAACTGCTGCCCTTCGGCGGAGAACAGGAAGCTCTGGAACAGCCGCGCTGCGTTCGGGTGCGGCGCGGCGGTGAAGATCGCCGACGGCATCGCCACCAGCGGCGAGCCTTCGGTCACATAGACCGGCTTGATCGGCTTGCCGCTCTCATTCGCGATCAGCACGTTATATTCGTTGCCGTCGAACATCACCGGACGTTCGCCGAGAATGACCTTCTTCGGCGTGTCGGTGGCCGATTGCAGTTGCATAACTTTCTGCTTGGCTAGCTTCTCGAAATAGGGCCAGCCGATATTCTCCACCATCTGATAGGTCGAGGTGATGATGGTGCCCGAGTAGCTCGGGCTCGCCTTGCACATCTTGCCGGACCATTTCGGATCGAGCAGATCGGCGAAGCTTGTCGGCACGTCTTCCTTTTTCACCATTTCGGGATTGTAGGCCACGATACACAGCGTCGAACGCACGATGGCGTGGAAGCCGTCCGGATCGCGATGCTCCGCCGGATAATATTTGGCGACATCCTCCGGCACGTAGGCCTGGAGCAGTTTCTGCTCTTTCCAGGTGACGAATTGCGCGGCGTCTCCAGTATTCACGGCATCGACCGTATGAATGCCGGCCGAATATTCCTGGCCGATACGTGTGAAGATACGCTCGGCGCCGGCGCGCTCCACGCGCGCGCTCATCCCGGGATATTTCTGTTCGAAAGCTTTGCCGATTTTCTGCGCCAATTGCAGGTCGGCCGAGGTGTACCAGGTGACGCTGCCTTCCTTTTTCGCCGCAGCGATCAGTTCGGGCGTGATGGATGTTGCCGGCGGCGCCGCGGCCATGACGCGCGTGGCGTAGGCGGCAAGCGGCAGCGCGGCGGACGCTTTCAGCAAAGTGCGGCGGGTTAGCTTGTGCATGTTGATCCTCCCGGGTGGTGTCTTTTTTTGGGAGGATAGCACCGCAAAGCCGGGCTGTCTGGGGGCCTACAGCGCCTCGACCTGGACCACGCCGGGCACGGCCTTGATGGCGCCGGCGATCTGCGGCGAGACCTTGAAGCGGCCGGGCAGCTTCACCTCGACCTCGGTGCCCGCCTTGAGCATCAGCACCATGCTGACTTCGCCGTCGCCGCTTCCTTGCGCAGATCGGGCAGGCCCGACCTGCGTGCCGCCGCGCGTCACGCTTTCGAGCCGCTTGGCGACGCCTTCGATCGGCGCGCCATCGCGCAGGAACACGCGCAGGCCCTTGTGCAGATTGGCCGCCGCGGCATCGAGCGGCTCGGCCGACTGGATGCGCGCGCGCACGTCGTCGCCCTGAACCTCGGCCGACAGAAACAGCAGCACCGCCGTGCCGGGTTCGAGCAGTTCGCGGTGCTCGGCCAAGCCTTCGGAGAAAATCACCGCCTCGTAATGGCCGGTCGGATCGGACAGGCCGATGATGCCCATCTTGTTGCCGGTCTTGGTGCGGCGCTCCTGGCGCGACACCACGGTGCCGGCGACGCGGCCCGCGGTCGTGCCCATTTTCACCGCGCGGGAGAACTCGGCCCAGGACTGCACGCGCAGCTTCTTCAGCACGGCGGCGTAATCGTCGAGCGGATGGCCGGACAGGAAGAAGCCGACGGCATCGTATTCGCGGCGCAGCCGCTCCGCCGGCAGCCAGGCTTCCAAATTCGGCAGCGTGATCGGCTCGGGGCTGCCGCCGCCGCCGAACAATTCGTTCTGCCCGACTTCCGCCGTTTCATGCGCGCGTTGCGCCCGGCCGAGCACCTGCTCCATCGCGCCCAAGACGCGTGCGCGGTTCGGCTC
>JANMSZ010000423.1:0-3775 GCA_031389925.1 Hyphomicrobiales bacterium
CAGCAGGTCGCCGAAATCCGCAGCGTTGAGCGTCTTCAGCCGCTCCTGGTAGGCGACGTAGAGCTTCTTGCCCTTGCCATTGGCGAAGCTGGCGGCTTCGCCGGCCGGCACCTGGTCCGGCGTCAGGCCGCGGTTTTTCCAGCCGTCGAGGATCATCGCGAATACCCGAGCAGGCCATCGCTTTTCGTCGAGCTTCTCGACTTCTAAGAGCTGTTTGATCAGCCGGATCTGGTCGTCGACGTCCAAAATCGTGAAATTCGACTTCAAACCGACCATTTCGGCGTGGCGGCGGAGAATTTTCACGCCAATCGAATGGAAAGTGCCCATCCACGGCATGCCCTCGACAATTTGTCCGACCATGGTGCCGACGCGCAGTTTCATCTCGCGCGCCGCCTTGTTGGTGAAGGTGACGGAGAGGATTTCCTGCGGTCGCGCCCGGCCGAGGTTGAGAATGTGCGCGATGCGGGTGGTGAGCACGCGGGTCTTGCCGGTTCCGGCGCCCGCCAGCACCAGCACCGGGCCGTCCAGCGTTTCTACCGCTTCCCTTTGTTCGGGGTTCAAATCGGCGAGATAGACCGCGCCCCGCGCGCCCATCGCCCGCGCGGCAATGCCGCCCGGGGCGGGTTGCGGTCTCGAATCCATGGGGGCGGGACGCTTCAACTCGGCCATTTTGTCGGTGATTCCTTGTCCCCCAAAGATGGCATTCGAAGGGGGCAATTTCGAGGGTCGGCGGCCACTTGTCGGCATTCCCCCACCGCTTTAGCGTCGAAAATCGAAGGAAAACAACAATTCAGGGGGAACACCCGTGCGTTTGAAAGACAAAGTGGCGATCGTGACCGGCGGCGGCCGCGGCATCGGCCGCGATATCGCGCTCGCCTATGCCCGCGAGGGCGCCCATGTGGTGGTGGCGGAGATCGATCCCGAGACGGCCGCGGCCACGGCCAAGGACGCCGGCAATAAGAGCATCGGGATTGCGTGCGACGTCGCCAAGTCGGCGGAGATCAATCAACTGGTCGACAAGACGATTACCGAGTTCGGACGTATCGACATCTTGGTGAACAACGCGATGAAAATCGTGCCCGGCAAGCTCGAGGCTTTGCCCGAGGCGGCGTGGGATACCACGATGAATATTGGGCTGAAGGGCGCTTTCCTGATGAGCCAGGCGGCGGCGCGGCACATGATGGTGAAGAACAGCGGTGTCATCGTCAACATCGCCTCCATCGCCGGCCTGTTTCCGTACAACTGGGCCGGCGCCTACAGCGTCGTGAAGGCCGGCCTGATCATGCTGACGAAATTGCAGGCGATGGAGTGGGCGCCCTACGGCATCCGCGCCAACGCGATCACGCCCGGCTATATCCGCACACCGGGCACCGAAGCGATGTACGCCGATCCGGAAATCTACGAAGGCCGCCGCAAGGGCGTGCCGATGGGCCGCGTCGGCTCGGGCGAAGATATCGCCGGGCCGGCCGTGTTCCTGGCGTCGGACGACTCGCAATACACGACCGGCAGCGTCGTCGGCGCCGACGGCGGCCAAGCCGTCGGCTATTTCTTGTCGGTACCAGGCCGAAGATTCTCCGGCGGGCGGATCGACTAGCGCATGATCCCGAAAAGTGGGAACCGGTTTTCGGACAAGATCATGCGCAACTAAAGAGTCTTACTGCGGCTTGTATTCTTCGCGCTTGCTGTTCGCGAGTTTGACCAACACCTCGGCGGCCTTGCGGTCTTCCTGAAGGAAAGCCGCGAAGCCGGCCGGCGTGGTCGGTGCCGACACGACCGATTGCTTGTCGAGGAATTCGTTGAACGCCGGGTCCTTGAACACCGCGACGAATGCGGCATTGACCTTGTCAATGATGGCTTGCGGCGTGCCCTTCGGCACGGCGAGGCCCCACCAGCCTTGTCCCGGATAGCCGCCGAGACCGGCCTCCTTGAAGGTCGGCACATTCGGCAGCACCGCCAGCCGCTTGTCGGCTGACACCGCCAGTGCTTTCACCTTGCCGGCGTCGATCAGGCCCATGAAATTGCCGACACCGAAACGCGTCACCTGCACCTGATTGGCGGCCAACGCCTGCGCCGCCGGGCCGCCGCCTTTGTACGGCACGCCGACGATCTTGGTGCCCCACTGGCCGTTCAGCCAGCGCATGAACAGATCGGGGAACGAACCGTCACCGAGCGTGGCATAGTTCAAGCCGTCTGGCTTGGCCTGCGCATAGGCTTTGAGTTCGGCGACCGAATTGATGCCGACCTCGGACGAGACGAACAGTCCTTCGATCAGAAAGAACAGCCGCGTTACCGGCGCGAGATCTTCCGGCTGATAGGGCAGTTTGTCGAACAGCAGCGGGTTGTAGGACATGGTGCTGTGATAGATCACGCACAGCGTGTAGCCGTCGGGCGCCGCTTGCGCGCACGCCTGCGCGCCGAGAATGCCAGCGGCGCCGCCGCGATTTTCGACGATCAGCGGCTGGCCGAGACGCGGCTGCAACTCGGCCGCGGCCTTGCGCATGATGACGTCGGTGACGCTACCGGCGGCAATCGACACCACCAGCCGGATCGGACGATCCGGATAAGATTGCGCCTGCGCCGTAGCGGCGAAGCCAACCAGCAGCAAGCTAGCAAGTGCTTTGGCGATCCTCTGCATGACGTTTCTTCCCCATATGATTTTTGATTAAGTGATTTTTTATAGTTTTCCGTCGAAGGCCGCGGTGACGAAGTCGTCGACCATTTTGAAACACTGCCGCGCGGCGCCGGGATCGAACTTTGCGATGCCGGGCACGTTGGATTCTTCTTCCGTGAAGGAATGCAGCAGATGGCCGAACACCGTCATCTGCCATTTGGTGCCCGCCGCTTCCATCTCGGCTTCGAACGTATCGCGATCCGGCTTCGGTACGGCGGGATCGGCCGCGCCGTGCATGACGCAGACCGCGGCCTTGATGTCGCCGGCCTTGGCCGGCATCGACGTCTTCAGGTCGCCGTGCAGGCAGACGACCGCTTTGACGTGAGCGCCGGTGCGCGCGAGTTCGAGCACATTGCCGCCGCCGAAGCAGAAGCCTGCTGCCGCTTGTTTCGAGAGATCGCCGATGCCGCGTTTGCTGCTCTCGCTACGCAAAGCCTCGAGCGCCGCCGTGACGCGCCGCCGCCGTTCCGGCGCGTCGGCGCGCAAACCGTTGGCCAGTGTCGCCGCTTCCGGCGGTCCGCTGGACACTTTGCCGTCGCCGTACATGTCGGCGACAAAGGCGACGTATTTGCTGCCGGCCATGGCGGCGGCGCGCTGGATCGCGGCTTCGCTGACGCCAAGCCAGTTCGGCGAAATCAGCAATAGCGGGCGTGGGCCTTTTGTCTGTCCGTCAAAGATCAGCGCGCCATTGGCCGCGACGCTGCCGGCTTGATAGTTGATCCGCTCGACAATCACTTGAATCTCCAGTTTGCCGCTCAGTCGAGGATAATTTCCCCGATCGAGCCGGTATCGTATTGCGTGAAATAAAGCCGTCCGTTCGACATCGTCCCGATGCAGCGCGGCCCGCTGCCCGGCGTCGGAATGTCGTATTCGGCGATGAACGTGCCATCGGGCCGCATGTGGCCGATCTTGTTGGCGAAGTTTTCGGTGCACCAGAGATTGTCGTCCGGTCCGACGGTAACGCCGCGCAGCGACGCGTTCGGCGTCGGAAACACGAATTCGCTGAACTTGTTGTCGCGGTCGAGACGGCCGAGCGCATTGGACCCGGTTTCGACGAACCAGATATTGCCGTCGGGATGCGTGACCATGGCGCGTGGCTGCGGA
>JANMSZ010000379.1:0-2837 GCA_031389925.1 Hyphomicrobiales bacterium
AGGAACTCCCATGCCCAAACCCCTCGCCGGTATTCGCGTTCTCGAACTTGCCCGCATTCTGGCTGGGCCATGGGCAGGGCAGATGCTCGCGGATCTAGGCGCCGACGTCATCAAAGTTGAGCGCAAGGGCGCCGGCGACGACACCCGCGGCTGGGGCCCCCCGTTCGTCGAAGGCGCGGACGGCAAGCACCTCGGCGCCGCCTATTTCCATGCCGCCAATCGCGGCAAGCGTTCCATCGAAATGGATTTCGAGAGCGAGGACGGCAAGCGCATCGTCAAAAAGCTCGCCGCGCGCTCCGACATCCTGATCGAGAACTTCAAGGTCGGCGGCCTGGCCAAGTTCGGCCTCGACTACAAGAGCCTCGCGCCGGACAACCCGCGCCTGATCTATTGCTCGGTCACCGGTTTCGGCCAGGACGGACCGTACGCCAAACGCGCCGGCTACGACCTGATGGCGCAAGGCATGGGCGGCCTGATGGACCTCACCGGCATGGCCGACGGCCCGCCGACGCGCGTCGGCGTTGCCATCACCGACGTTGTCACGGGCTGCTATTCGGTCATCGGCATTCTGTCGGCGCTGACCCAGCGCGAGAAGACCGGCAAAGGCTGTTACGTCGACACCGCGCTGGTGGACACCACCGTCGGCGTACTCGCCAATCAGGCGTTGAATTACCTCGTCTCGGGTGCGGTGCCGCAGCGGATCGGCAATTCGCATCCCAACATCGTGCCGTACCAGGAATTCCCCGTCGCCGACGGCCACATCATCATCGCGACCGGCAATGACAACCAGTTCGTCAAATTGTGCCAGGCGCTGGGTGCGCCTGAGCTCGGAGCCGACCCAGCCTATAAGGACAATGTCAGCCGGCTGAAGCTACGCCACGAACTGGTGCCGAAGCTCTACGCGCTGACCTCGAAGGTCACGCGCAAAGATTTGCTCGACCGACTCGAAGAATTGAAGGTGCCGGCCGGTCCGATCAATAATCTCGAGCAGGTCTTCAACGATCCGCAGGTCGTCTATCGCGGCATGAAGCTCGATTTGCCGAGCGCGGCCGCCAAGGGCGGCACCATCCCCGGCGTGCGCACGCCGATCGTGATGGACGGCTGGCGCGCGGCGTCCGACCGCCCTGCCCCGCGCCTCGGCGAACACAGCGCGGAGATATTGAAAGAGATCGGCGAGGCGTAGCCTTCTTCCCCTCTCCCCGTGTTCTACGGGAGGGGGAAACTCACCACGTCAGCGTGCGCGCATTCTCGGCGAAGATGAAGCTTTGCGTATAGCCGGGTCTGCCCATCTGTACGCCGGGCACCAGATCGTCGAGCTTCAATCCGAACTCGGCCATGCAGGGCCCGCACATCAGGACGACGCCGCCGTCGCGCATGAAGTCGGCGAGAATATCGCGCGGTAGGCGTTGCATTGACGGTTTCTTCTCCTGCTCACCCGTTTTTGACGCCAGCTTGACCGCGTCGAGATTGAGAAACACCGCGACCGGGTGACCCATCTTCAAGGTCGCGTGCGCGAAGTGCAGCCCCATCCAGCCGCGCCAGGAATCGCCGGTCGTCATGTTGATGAACAATGGATTTTTCTGCGGCGCATCCTTGGCAATAGTGTCGGCGTCGTGCGCGCCGCCCCGCGGCGTTGAGAACGCCAGGGTCAATCCGGCAAACAATCCGACAGCAAAAATCAAACGATGCATGGAGTCACCCTACCGATAGACCGGCTCTCGGCATGCTGCCACGACGCGGCTTGCCTTTGAAGCGGCCCCTTGAAACGCCCCTGTGGCCTTGACCACGACCCGCCGTGGGAGGAGCCTCGGCCAAGCTCGGGCAGCTCAATCGGCCGGCAGCCTGAAAGAGCGAAAATCTGAACTCCGCCCCAACCACCTCATCGCTGACGTCGATACGGCCGCGCGCCGGTAAGCGGCCGATGACCGGCGCGTTCGCGCGCGGGCCGACGCGAATCTTTTTAGATCCCGACCCGGTATCAGCCCGCACCACTGACGGTCTCTACGCGACCGCGGTCGGCGCCAGGGCCTCGATGTCGGTCGCGATATCGATGATCACCGGACGGTTGGCGGCCAGCGCCTGCTTGAGCGCCGGCGCGATGTCGCTGGCCTTTTCGACGCGGATGCCGAGCGCGCCCATGTCTTCGGCTATCTTGGCGAAGTTCGTTTGCGTGTAGGTCCACAGTTCGCGCGAGCGGTTGTTGGCATCATGATCGGCATAGACGCGGTCGAAGCCGCGCTTGGACTGATTGCCGCCGCCATTGTTGTTGACGATGGTGATCGAGTTGAGCTTCCAGCGAACCGCCGTTTCGATTTCGCCGATGTGATACCAGAAGCCGGCATCGCCGGTGAATACGATCACCGGGCGATCCGGACATGCCGCCTTGGCCCCGATGCCGGCACAGAAGGCCCAGCCGAGATGGCCGGCGCTGCGGATATAGCTCTGAGTCGGCACGCGCACATCATACATGCCGCCCATCCACATGCCGGCATGGCCGGTGTCGACGATGACGATGCCGTCGTCGGGCACGTGCTGCGTCAGTTCATGACAGATGCGCGCGGGATGGATCGGCGCGCTGTCGGACTCCAGCAACGATTTGTATTTCGCGGCCCAGTCGCTGCGCAGCTTGGCGATTTCCTGAATCCAGGCCTGACGTTTTGTCGCGCTGGCCTTGTCGATCTGGCCGAGCATCGCCGCCAGCACCGCCTTGGCGTCGCCGAGCACGCTCGCCTGCAGCGGATAATTGCGGCCGAGCGACTCCGGCTCGATGTCGATCTGGATCGCCGGCGTGCCGATTTTCGGCACCGCCCAGAAATGCGTGGTCATGCCGCCGGTCT
>JANMSZ010000455.1:0-8571 GCA_031389925.1 Hyphomicrobiales bacterium
GGCATCGGCGCAGATCAGTTGTACGCCGAGCACGCGGTCGGTCTTGGCGTCGGCGAGAATTTTGACGAAGCCTTCCGAGGTCATGTTGACCTTGGCGCGGCCGTTGGCGGTCATCGGAAACTTGCCGACATTGTAGGCGACGCCGGCGGCTTTCAGTTCGTCTTCGCTTTTGCCGACGGTGGCGATTTCCGGATAGGTGTAGACCACGTTCGGGATCGCGTCGTAATTCACGTGGCCGGCCTGCCCGACCAATATCTCCGCGACCGCGACGCCTTCGTCTTCCGCCTTGTGCGCCAGCATCGGCCCGGCAATCACGTCACCGATCGCCCAGATGCCCGGTACGTTGGTCGCATAGTAATGATCGACGGCAATACGTCCGCGCTCGTCGAGCTTGACGCCGGCTTCCTTGAGGCCGAGCCCGTCGGTGTAAGGCACGCGGCCGATCGAGACGAGCACCACGTCCGCCTCGATGGTTTCCGCCGCGCCGCCTTTGGCGGGCTCGACAGTCGCCTTCAGCCGATTGCCCGAGGTGTCGACCGCGGTGACCTTGGACGACAGCTTGAACGCCATGCCCTGCTTCTCGAACAGGCGCTGCGCCTGCTTGCGAATTTCGCCGTCCATGCCCGGCAAGACACCGTCAACGAATTCGACGACGGTGACCTTCGAGCCGAGACGGCGCCAGACCGAGCCGAGCTCGAGGCCGATGACCCCGGCGCCGACCACCAGCAGATGCTCCGGCACCTTGTCGAGCGACAGCGCGCCGGTCGACGACACCACGCGCTTCTCGTCGATCGCGATACCCTTGAGCTTGGCGACGTCGGAACCGGTGGCGAACACGATCGACTTGGCATCGAACGTCTGGGTCTTGCCGTCGTTGCCTTTGACCTCGACCTTGCCGGGCGCCGCAATGCGGCCGGTGCCGATGAAGGTATCGACCTTGTTCTTCTTGAGCAGAAATTCGACGCCTTTGACGTTGCCGTCGACGCCCTGATCCTTGAACGCCATCATCGCTTTCAGATCGAGCTTGGGCGTGCCGACGCCGATGCCCATCTTGCCGAACGAGTGGCCGGCTTCGTCGAATAATTCGGAAGCATGCAGCAGCGCTTTCGACGGAATGCAGCCGACGTTCAAACACGTGCCGCCGAAGGTGGCGCGCTTTTCGACGACGGCGGTCTTGAGGCCAAGCTGCGCCGCGCGAATGGCGCAGACATAGCCGCCGGGGCCGGTGCCGATGACGATGAGATCGTAGGCCATCAATGTGCTCCGCACGCAGTCGTCGAATTACAGGTCCAGCACCAGCCGTGCCGGGTCTTCGAGGTTATCTTTCACCCGCACCAGGAAGGTGACCGCCTGCTGGCCGTCGACGATGCGGTGGTCATAGGACAGCGCCAGATACATCATCGGCCGGATTTCGATCTTGCCGGCGACGACCGTCGGCCGCTCCTGGATCTTGTGCATGCCGAGGATGCCGGACTGCGGTGCGTTCAAGATCGGCGTCGACATCAGCGAACCGTAGACGCCGCCGTTGGAGATGGTGAAGGTGCCGCCCTGCATGTCGTCGATCTTGAGCTGGCCGTCACGGGCGCGCTTGCCCAAGGCGGAGATCGTCTTTTCAACGCCGGCCAGCGACAGATGATCGGCATCGCGCACCACCGGCACCACGAGACCCTTCTCGGTGCCGACCGCGACGCCGACGTGATAATAATTCTTGTAGACGATGTCGGTGCCGTCGATCTCGGCGTTGACCGCGGGCACGTCCTTGAGCGCCTGGATGCAGGCGCGCACGAAGAAGCCCATGAAGCCCAGCTTCACGCCGTGCTTCTTCTCGAACAAATCCTTGTACTGGGTGCGCAAATGCATCACCGCGGTCATGTCGACCTCGTTGAAGGTCGTCAGCATCGCCGCGGTGTTCTGCGCGTCCTTGAGGCGGCGCGCGATGGTCTGGCGCAGCCGCGTCATGTGCACGCGCTCTTCGCGCGACGCATCGTCGGCGGCTGACGGCGCCCGCATCTGCGCCGGCGACGAAACCGGCGTTGGCTGCGACGCGGCGCGTTCGATCGCCGCCATCATGTCGCCTTTGGTGACCTGGCCGTGCTTGCCGGAACCGTCCACTTTGACCGGATCCATGCCGCTTTCCGCGGCCATTTTGCGGACCGACGGCGGCGCCGGCATCGGTGCCGTCGGGGTCTTTACCTCGGCCTTCGGCGTGGCACGCGGCGACGGCTCTTCCTCGGCGGCATTGATCGGCGCGGTGGTCGCCTGCTTGACGTCCGGGCGGCCTTGCGCGGTGCCGGACTTCACCGGCGCGCCCGCGCCGTCCTTGATCATGCCGAGGATGGCGCCGACGCCGACGGTCTCGCCGTTCTTGGCCGAGATTTCTCCCAGCACGCCGGCGGCCGGCGCCGGCACTTCCAGTGTCACCTTGTCGGTCTCGAGTTCGACCAACGGCTCGTCGACCGCCACCGCATCGCCCGGCTGTTTGAACCATTTCCCCACCGTTGCTTCGGTGACGGATTCGCCGAGGGTCGGCACGCGGATGTCAGTCATGGTCGAGCCTTTTTAAATTCGTACGGAAGCGAAGCGCTTAGCCGAGCGCTTCGTCGAGGAATTGCTTGAGCTGTGCGAGGTGCTTCGACATCTGCCCGACCGCGGTCGAGGCCGACGCCGGACGCCCGGCATAACGCGTGGTGCGATTTTTCGCGCCGATCTGATTGAGCACCCAGGTCAGAAATACGTCGACGAAGAACCACGCGCCCATGTTGCGCGGCTCTTCCTGACACCAGACCATCTCGGCCTGTTTGAAGCGCGACAGCTCGGCGACCAGCGCCTTGGACGGGAACGGGAACAGCTGCTCGATGCGCAGCAAATACATGTCGTTAATGCCGCGCTTCTCGCGTTCTTCGTACAAATCGTAATAGACCTTGCCGCTGCACATGATGACGCGGCGGATCTTGTCGTCGGAAACGAGCTTGATCTTCTCGTCCGGCAGCGTTTGCGCGTCGTCCCACAGCAAGCGGTGGAACGTCGTGCCGGCGCCCAGTTCGTCGAGCTTCGACACCGCGCGCTTGTGGCGCAACAGGCTCTTGGGCGTCATCAGGATCAGCGGCTTGCGGATTTCGCGCTTCAACTGGCGGCGCAAGGCGTGGAAGTAGTTCGCCGGCGTCGACAGGTTGGCGACCTGCATATTGTCTTCCGCGCACATCTGCAGGAAGCGCTCGAGCCGCGCCGAGGAATGCTCGGGCCCCTGCCCCTCGTAACCATGCGGCAGCAGACAGACGAGCCCCGACATGCGCAGCCATTTGCGCTCGCCCGATGAGATGAACTGGTCGAACACGACCTGCGCGCCGTTGGCGAAATCACCGAATTGCGCTTCCCACAGCGTCAGCGCATTTGGCTCGACGGTCGAATAGCCGTATTCGAAGCCGAGCACGGCCTCTTCCGACAGGCTCGAATTGAGCACCTCGAAGCGACCCTGGCCTTCGCCCAGATGGTTGAGCGAGGTGTGTCGCTCCTCGGTCTCTTGATCGAACAGCACCGAATGCCGCTGCGAGAAGGTGCCGCGCTCGGAGTCCTGGCCGGACAGCCGCACTCGGTGGCCTTCCTTGAGCAGCGTGCCGAACGCCAAAGCTTCGGCGGTCGACCAGTCGATGCCCTCGCCGGTCTCGATCGCCTTGGCTCGGTTGTCGAGGAAACGTTGGATCGTCTTGTGGGCGTGAAAGCCCTCCGGAACAGTGGTGATCTTTTTGCCGATGTCGCGCAACTCCTCGACCGCGACGCCGGTATTGCCGCGGCGCGGGTCCTCGACTTCGCCGGCGACCTTGAGGCCGGACCAGCGGCCATCGAGCCAGTCGGCTTTGTTCGGCTTGTAGCTGGTGCCCGACTCCATCTCGATCTCGAGATGCGCTCGCCAGTCGGCCTTCATCTTGTCGACGTCTGCTTCGCTGACGACGCCTTCGGCGATCAGCTTCTTGCTGTAGATGTCCAGCGTCGAGGGATGCGCGCGGATCTTCTTGTACATCAGCGGCTGGGTGAACGAAGGCTCGTCGCCTTCGTTGTGGCCAAAGCGCCGGTAGCAGAACATGTCGATGACGACCGGCCGCTGGAATTTCTGCCGGTATTCGGTCGCGACCTTGGCGGCGAACACCACCGCCTCCGGATCGTCGCCGTTGACGTGGAAGATCAGCGCCTCGATCATCTTGGCGACGTCGGACGGATAAGGCGACGAGCGCGAGTAGCGCGGATAGGTCGTGAAGCCGATCTGGTTGTTGACAATGAAATGGATCGAACCGCCGGTGCGGTAGCCTTTCAGGTCGGACAGACCGAAGCATTCCGCTACCACGCCCTGACCGGCGAAGGCGGCGTCACCGTGCATCAGCAGCGGCAGCACCATCGTGCGTTCCTCGGGCGTCGCGCCGTGCTGATCCTGCTTGGCGCGCACTTTGCCCAGCGTGACCGGATCGACGATCTCGAGATGCGACGGGTTCGCCGTCAGCGACAGATGCACGTTGTTATTGTCGAACTCCCGGTCCGACGATGCGCCGAGGTGATATTTGACGTCGCCGGAGCCTTCGATCTCGTCCGGGTTTGCCGAGCCGCCCTTGAACTCATGGAACAGCGCGCGGTGCGGCTTGCCCATCACCTGGGTGAGCACGTTGAGGCGGCCGCGATGCGGCATGCCGATGACGATTTCTTTGACGCCGAGATTGCCGCCGCGCTTGATGATCTGCTCCAGCGCCGGGATCAGCGACTCGCCGCCGTCGAGGCCGAAGCGCTTGGTGCCGGTATATTTGACGTCGAGGAATTTCTCGAAGCCCTCGGCTTCCACCAGCTTGTTGAGGATCGCGCGCTTGCCCTCGCGTGTGAAGTGGATTTCCTTGTCGCGGCCCTCGATGCGCTCCTGGATCCACGCCTTCTGCGCGGCGTTCGAGATGTGCATGAACTCAACGCCGACGGTCTGGCAATAAGTGCGGCGCAAGATGGCGACGATCTCGCGCATCGACGCGAATTCGAGGCCGAGCACCATGTCGAGGAAAATACGGCGGTCGAGATCGGCTTCGGCGAAACCGTAGGAGCTGGGCTCCAGTTCCGCTTCGTTCGGCTCCGGCGACAGTTCGAGCGGATCGAGCTTGGCGTGGAAGTGGCCGCGGATGCGGTAGGCGCGGATCAGCATCAGCGCGTGGATCGAATCGCGCGTCGCCTGCATCACGTCGGCCGGCGCCAGTTCGGCGCCCTTGGCTTGCGCCTTAGCGGAAATCTTTTCGCCGATTTTCTTTTCGGTCTCGGCCCATTGGCCGTCGAGCGCGGACACCAGATCGCCGTTCTCGCGGACCGGCCAGTTCGGCTTCTGCCACGACGCGCCCTGCGCGCTTTTAACGACGTCGGATTTCTCGTCCTTCAGGCTCTTGAAAAAAGCCGCCCACTCGGCGTCGACCGCGGCGGGATCGGCTTCGTATTTGGCGTGGAGGTCTTCGATGTAGGCGGCGTTGCCGCCGTAGAGGAAGGACGTGTGAGCGAAAACGGTGTTGGCATCCTGGCGGGACATTGTGATGCAGTCCTTGGCGTAGTCATGCGCGCATGCTCTGCGCGGCGGAATCACGCGCCGCCCTCGGGTGAGACCCGATGGTTGACGCGCCCGGCGGCGAATTTCGCAGGTCTTGTAACGCTATTTATGACGCCTGTAAGTCTACAAAAGACCTAAGACTGAATCAGGACTTCAATACTTCGACCAGCGTTTTACCGATTCGGGCTGGTGACGGTGATACCCTGATTCCTGCCGATTCCATTGCTGCAATTTTGGACTCGGCGTCGCCTTTGCCACCGGAAATGATGGCGCCGGCATGGCCCATGCGACGGCCGGGAGGCGCGGTGCGGCCGGCGATAAAGCCGACCATCGGTTTCTTGCGGCCGCGCTTGGCTTCGTCCTTGAGGAACTGCGCGGCTTCCTCTTCGGCGGCGCCGCCGATTTCACCGATCATGACGATCGAGGTGGTCTTCGGGTCGGCCAAAAACAGCTCCAGCACGTCGATGAATTCGGTGCCCTTGACCGGATCGCCGCCGATGCCGACGGCCGTGGTCTGGCCCAGGCCCTCGCGGGAGGTCTGGAAGACGGCCTCGTAGGTCAGCGTGCCGGAGCGCGACACGATGCCGACCGAGCCCTGCTTGAAGATATTGCCCGGCATGATGCCGATCTTGCATTCGCCCGCGGTCATGACGCCCGGACAGTTCGGCCCGATCAGCCGCGACTTGGAGCCGGATAGCGCGCGCTTGACCTTGACCATATCCATCACCGGTATGCCCTCGGTGATGCACACAATCAGTGGTATCTCGGCCTGGATCGCTTCGCAGATCGCGTCGGCCGCGCCCGCCGGCGGCACGTAGATCACGCTGGCGTCGCACTTCGTTTTGTCGCGCGCCTCGGCGACGGTGTCGAACACCGGCAGGTCGAGATGGATCGACCCGCCTTTGCCCGGCGACGTGCCGCCGACCATCTTGGTGCCGTACTTGATGGCCTGCTCGGAATGGAAGGTGCCGTTCTTGCCGGTGAAGCCCTGGCAGATGACCTTGGTATTTTTATCGATGAGGACCGACATTTATGCGGCCTCCTTCACGGCTTTGACAATTTTCTGGGCGGCGTCGTCCAAATCGTCGGCCGACGTCACGTTGAGCTTGGACTCAGCGATGATCTTCTTGCCGAGTTCGACATTGGTGCCTTCGAGGCGAACCACCAGCGGCACTTTCAAGCCGATTTCCTTCACAGCGGCCACCACACCTTCGGCGATCACGTCGCACTTCATGATGCCGCCGAAGATGTTGACCAAGATGCCCTTCACGCTCGGGTCGGAGGTGATGATCTTGAACGCCGCGGTGACTTTCTCTTTGGTCGCACTGCCGCCGACGTCGAGGAAATTCGCCGGCGCCATGCCGTAGAGCCTGATGATGTCCATGGTCGCCATCGCCAGGCCGGCGCCGTTGACCATGCAGCCGATCGAACCGTCGAGCGAGATGTAGTTGAGGTCATACTTCGAGGCCTCGACTTCCTTGTCGTCTTCTTCCGTCAAGTCGCGCAGCGCCACGACGTCGGGATGGCGGTAGAGCGCGTTGCCGTCGAAATCGACCTTGGCGTCGAGACAGATGATCTTGTTGTCCTTGGTCACCACCAGCGGATTGATCTCCAGCATGGACATGTCCTTGCTGGTGAAGGCCGCATAGAGCTTGGGCAGAAGAACTTCCATCTGCTTGGCGAGATCGCCGGTCAGGTTGAGCGTCTTGGCGACGAGGCGGCCATGATGCGGCATGATGCCGGTGGCCGGGTCGACCGAAAAGGTCACGATTTTCTCGGGCGTTTCCTTGGCGACTTCCTCAATGTTTACGCCGCCTTCGGTCGACACCACGAAGGCGACGCGCGAGGTTTCGCGGTCGATCAGCGCCGAGAGATAGAACTCGCGGTCGATCAACGAGCCTTCTTCGATGTAGAGACGATTGACCTTTTTGCCCTGCGGGCCGGTCTGATGCGTGACCAGAGTCGAGCCGAGGATGCGGGTCGATTCCGTTTTCACGTCGTCGATGGACTTCACCACCTTGACGCCGCCGGCTTTGCCGCGGCCGCCGGCGTGGATCTGGGCTTTCCCCACCCAGACCGGGCCGCCAAGCTCGTTGGCACCCTTGATCGCTTCGTCGACCGTGAAAGCCGCGACACCACGCGGCACCGGCACACCGAATTCGCGAAGCACCGCCTTCGCCTGGTACTCGTGGATATTCATCGTTTACTCCCCAGAAGAAGGCGGCTTGTTTTCGTTTTTATCAGGCGAGTGTCGGCGCGATCTTTTTGCAGGCATCGACGAGACCCTCGACCGACGCCACGGACTTTTCGAACATCGAACGCTCGGCGCCGGTGAATTCGACTTCAACGATGCGCTCGACGCCCTTGGCGCCGATCACGACCGGCACGCCGACATAGAGATCCTTCACGCCGTATTCGCCATTGAGCCAGGCGGCGCACGGCAGCACGCGCTTCTTGTCGAGCAGATAGCTTTCCGCCATCGCGATCGCGGAAGCCGCCGGCGCGTAGAAGGCCGAGCCGGTCTTGAGCAGATTGACGATCTCGGCGCCGCCATTGGCGGTGCGCTTGACGATTTCGTCGATGCGGGCCTGTGTTGACCAGCCCATCTTGATGAGATCGGGCACCGGAATGCCGGCCACCGCCGAATAGCGCACGAGCGGCACCATGGTGTCGCCGTGGCCGCCGAGCACGAAGGCGGTGACGTCTTCCACCGACACATTGAACTCGTCGGCGAGGAAATAACGGAAGCGCGCCGAGTCGAGCACGCCGGCCATGCCGACGACTTTCTGCTGCGGCAGCTCGCAGGATTTCTGCAGCGCCCAGACCATCGCGTCGAGCGGGTTGGTGATGCAGATGACGAAAGCGTTCGGCGCGTATTTTTTGATGCCGGCGCCGACCTGGCCCATCACTTTGAGATTGATGTCGAGCAGGTCGTCGCGGCTCATGCCCGGCTTGCGCGGCACGCCGGCGGTGACGATGCAGACGTCGGCGCCTTCGATGGCTTCGTAGGT
>JANMSZ010000472.1:0-2648 GCA_031389925.1 Hyphomicrobiales bacterium
CTCGCCAATGCGATTTACTTCGAAGCGCGCAGCGAACCGATCCGCGGGCAAATGGCCGTTGCCCAAGTCATTGTGAACCGCGCTTTCTCGGGCTTCTATCCCAACGACATCTGCGGCGTCGTCTATCAGAACGCCCACCGCCGCCTGGCCTGTCAGTTCACCTTTGCCTGCGACGGCAAGAGCAAGGCGATCACCGAGCGCGGCCATTGGGCGCGCGCCGTGCGTATTGCCAAGGAGACGCTCGAGGGCAAGATCTACGTGCCGGAAGTGGCGAAGTCGACGCACTACCACGCCATCTATGTGCACCCGAACTGGGTCGGCGAGATGAAGAAGATGGTGCGTTACGGCCTGCACAATTTCTACCGGCCCTACGCCTGGGGCAACGGCGCCGACGAGCCGGCCTGGGGTATCGGCGCGCTGGCGAGCAATAAGAAGAAGTAATTCACCGTCACCCTGAGGTGGCCCCCGAATGCGGCCCACCGTAAGTCGGCCCTGGCCGACTTACGCATGTTTTGATCCAACGTCGGGTAAACCCGACGTTGGTGGGCGACGGCCCCTATCGTGCCGCCATCCTTCGAGGCTCGCGCTACGCGCTCGCACCTCAGGATGACGATCAGATTTTCAACTTGAACAGCTTGATCGCATTATCGCGGCCGATCTTGGCGCGGTCGGCTTCGCCGATCTCGGCCTTGTCGAACCACCGACAGCCTTCGCCGACATCCTCGAACGGCCAGTCGACCGAGAACATCACGCGCTCGGGCCCCATCTCGGTCATGGCGTTGACCAGCGACGGCGTGTGAAAATTGCCCGACGTCGTGAGGTGGAAATGCGTCCGGAAATAATCCGCGACGCCTTTCTTGGCGGCGTACTTATGCGGCGCCTTCATCCAGCCATTGCGGTTATCGATGCGCCAGAGCTGCACCGGAATGCCCTCGCCGAGGTGCCCAAGCACGATCTGGAGCTTCGGGCATTCGTCGAATAGTCCGCTGCCGATCAGCCGGAACGCGTGCACCGCCGTCTCCGCCGAGAACGCCCAGTTTGGCCCGAGCAGCCAAGGGTGGCCGTCATATTGATGGGTCCAGCTCGGCAGCGGATTGCGCGGGTGCAGATAGAACGGCACGTCGAGCGCCTCGACCGCGCGCCAGAACGGCCGGTACTGCGGCAGGTCGTAATAGGTCACGTTGTCCGGCGTGCCGATATTCGAAAACCCATTGACCAGCGCTCCGACCATGCCGAGTTCCTTGACGCAGCGCGTCAGCTCGGCGATGGCCGCGTCCGGGTCCTGCATCGGCAGCGCGGCAAAGGCGGCAAAGCGGGCCGGGCGCTTGCGCACTTCGTCGGCCAGCGTGTCGTTGGCTTGCTTGGCGACGGCGATCGCGGTCTTGACGTCGTGGATCGCCTGCACCGCCGGGGCGTTGAGCGACAGGATCATCATCTCGACGCCGTGCTTGTCCATCTCGCGCAAGCGCGTGTCCTGAACGTCGATCAGACGATGACCTAAGTCTTGCCAGACGTGCGCCCCGAAAACTTGCGAGTCGCCGAGCGTCGGCTCGATGGCCACGTGTTCCTCGAGCGCGATCTTGCCTTGCATTTTGTTCCCCGGGTTTTTAAATTATAGCCGCTTCTTTGCAAACGCGCGGCCTGATGGCGATTTCAGATATTTTTCGAATTGTATTGCCTGACCTACGTCGCTGAAAGCGACGTAGGTCTTCACTTGCCAGGGTTTATATTTGGAGGTGTGAGGCACACTGCCGGCATTGTGCGTTGCAAGTCTGGCGCGCAAGTCGTCGGTGATGCCAACGTAATAGTGGTCAGATTCGATGCTTCGCAGAATATAAACGTATTTCATAAGCGGCCCGCCCGTCGCTCACATTGAAGCGGAGGCTCGCCGAGTTGTGTCTATGAATCAAGTGAGGGATTTCGGACGGCCCGCCTTCGCCCTATGGGCTTCGGCGCGGCAGCCTTCGCTCGCTTCGCGGGACAATTTTTGTCGCACCGCTAGTGGCGAAGGCTGGCTTGCCGAGCCGTAGCCCGCGAAGCGGGCGAAGGCTGGTGGAGCCAAGCGGGATCGAACCGCTGACCTCCTGCATGCCATGCAGGCGCTCTCCCAGCTGAGCTATGGCCCCAATCTCTTGAAACTGATCGCCGCATTCTGGAAATGCGGCGGCAACTCATCGCCGGATATTATCGGGCGAAGAGGCTCATGTCTCTTCTTCCTTTTCGATGCCTTCGCCGATGATGTCGGTGACGTCCGGATCGCCTTCATCCTGCTCTTCGATGAAAGCGGCATCGTCGAGGCTCTCGTCGGCTTCGACTTCGTCCTCGGCCACGGGGGTGCCGTCGGCGTTCTTCTTGCCCTGCTGTTCGGCCTCGGCGTCTTCCAGCGAAACGAATTCGGCGTCCGCCGTCTCCGGCACAACGGCCTCGACTTCCTCGGCCGGCGCCGGACGCGCGGCTGCCGCTTCCGGTGGGCGCGAGCGCGACTGCACCGGCACGATGATCGGTACGACTTTGCCGGTATAGGGCGATATCACCGGCGTCTTGCCGAGGTCGTAGAACTTACGACCCGTCTCTGGGCAGACGCGTTTGGTGCCGAGCTCGGTTTTAGCCACGGTCAAGGTTCCTCGAAAGGTCTATAAAGCGATGCT
>JANMSZ010000473.1:0-2302 GCA_031389925.1 Hyphomicrobiales bacterium
GGTCACCGGCAAGCTCGGCTCCCGTCACCATCCGATGATCGAGCATTTCAAGTTCGTCGCAGCGCATACCCAGCGTACGCCGAAGATCACTATCCCGGCGCCGTCGGCGATCTATGGCCGGCCGATGCGCACGCCGATCGATAAAAACGTTTATCCGCGCATGGACGAATTCTTCGACGATCTCGGTCAGGCCTACAAGAAAGCCGTGCGCGGGTTTGCCGATGTCGGGTGCCTCTATCTGCAACTCGACGAAGTCTTCATCGCCATGCTGTGCGATCAGAAATATCGCCTGCAGATGGCCGAGCGCGGCGACGACCCCGAGACGCTCGGCGCGCTCTATGGCGACCTGATCAACACCGCAATGTCCGACATTCCAAGTGACATGACCATCACCATGCATATGTGCCGCGGCAATTATAAATCCACGTATATGGGCGCGGGCGGCTACGAGGCGGTGCAGGAAATCCTGTTCAACCGGATCAACGTGCACGGTTTCTTCATGGAATACGACAGCGACCGCGCCGGCGGCTTCGAGCCGCTGCGCATGGTGCCGAAGGACAAGATGGTGGTGCTCGGCCTGGTTACCAGCAAGTCGGGCCGCTTAGAATCGAAGGACGAGATCAAACGGCGCATCGATCAGGCCGCGAAGTTCATCCCGCTCGACCAGCTCTGTCTGTCGCCGCAATGCGGCTTCGCTTCGACTGAGGAAGGCAATACGCTGGCCGAAGACGAGCAGTGGGCCAAGCTGCGGATGATCGTCGACGTGGCCGAAGAGGTGTGGGGCAAGTCATGACAGGCATCGTCGCCGGCATGGTCGCCATCGTCACAGGCGGTGGGCGCGGCATCGGCCGCGCCATTGCGATGCTGCTGGCAGCGGAAGGTGCTCGTGTCGTCGTCTGTGATATCGGCGCCAGCCTGCAAGGTGAGGGTCTCGACGCTGGCCCCGCGCAGGACACCGTTGCCGCAATTAAGAAGGCGGGCGGCGAAGCCATCGCCTCGACGCTGTCGATCGTCGAGCCGAAGAACGCCGAGGCGATCGTCAAGGCCGCGCTCGACGCTTTCGGCCGCGTCGATATTCTCGTGAACAACGCCGGCATTCTGCGCGACGTCATCTTCCACAAGATGAGCTGGTCGGACTGGTCCGACGTCATCAATGTGCATCTCAACGGCGCCTTCAACATGAGCCGCGCGCTCGCGGGCCACTTCCGCGAACAGAAATCCGGCGCTTACGTCCACATGACATCGACCTCCGGTCTGGTCGGCAATTTCGGCCAGGCCAATTACATGGCGGCGAAGATGGGCATCGTCGGCTTGTCTCGTGGTATTGCGTTGGATATGGCGCGCTTCAACGTGCGCTCGAACTGCATCGCGCCTTTCGCCTGGACGCGCATGATCGAGTCGATTCCGGCGCAGACCGAGGACGAAAAACGCCGCCTCAAGGCGTTCCAGGAAATGACGCCGGAAAAGATCGCACCGCTCGCGGTCTATCTCGGCTCGGACGCGGCGACCGGCGTCTCCGGGCAGATCCTGTCGGTGCGCAACAACGAAGTGTTCCTGTTCAACCAGCCGCGGCCGGTCCGCACCATTCACCGCTCGGACGGCTGGACCCCGGAAAAGCTGGCCGCGCAGATCAAAGGCGCCTTCGGCGGCGCGTTGACGCCGCTGGAACGCTCCGAAGACGTGTTCGACTGGGACCCGATTTGAATTTGCCGGGCGGGCGGCGTCTGTGCCAGTAAATAGGCCATGACCAAGCACCGTGCCCCAACCGACGAGTTCGCCGACATCCGTGAATCGGTTCGCGCGCTCTGCGCCAAGTTCCCCGGTGAATATTGGCGCGAGTTGGACCGCCAGCGCGGCTATCCGACCGCCTTTGTCGCGGCGCTGACCGACGCCGGCTATCTCGCGGCCTTGATCCCGGAAGAATTCGGCGGCAGCGGGCTCACCATCAGCGCGGCCGCCGCCATCCTGGAAGAAGTGCACGCTTCGGGCTGCAATGGCGCCGCCTGTCACGCCCAGATGTATACGATGGGCACGATCCTGCGGCACGGCAACGCCGAGCAGAAGGAACGCTATCTGCCCAAGATCGCCAGCGGCGAATTGCGTCTGCAGGCTTTCGGCGTCACCGAGCCAAGTTCGGGCACCGACACGCTGGCCTTGCGCACCACCGCGCGGCGCGAAGGCAACGATCATTACGTCATCAACGGCCAGAAGATCTGGACCTCGCGCGCGGAGCATTCCGATCTGATGCTGCTACTGGCCCGCACCACGCCGAAGGAACAGGCGGCGAAGCGCACAGACGGCC
>JANMSZ010000504.1:0-1630 GCA_031389925.1 Hyphomicrobiales bacterium
TCCGCACGCCGAGGTCGAGGCGCAGGCACAGAAATTCATCGATCTCGTCGGCCTGACCGGCGCCGAGAAGAAGCGGCCCGCAGAACTCTCCGGCGGCATGAAGCAGCGTGTCGGCATCGCGCGCGCTCTCTCCATCGAGCCCAAAATTCTGCTGATGGACGAGCCGTTCTCGGCGCTCGACGCGCTGACGCGCGGCACGTTGCAGGACGAGGTGCGGCGTATCTGCACGACGACCGATCAGACCGTGTTCATGATCACGCACGATGTCGACGAGGCGATCTACCTCGCCGACAGGATCATTCTCATGACCAACGGCCCCGGCGCGTTGTTCGCGGAAATCGTCGAGAACCCGCTGCCGAAAGAGCGCCAGCGCCACGATTTCCACAAGCACCCGCTCTACTACGGCGTGCGCAACCACATCATCGACTTCCTCGTCACGCGCTCGAAGAGCTTCGCCGCCGAGATCAAGGGCACGGCCTACGACCGCCGCCACGTACCGGTAGTGCGGCCGGGCACCGTCGCCACGATCGCGGCGAGCAATGACGCGCCACGGCTCGCCGCCGGCAACGGCGCGCGCTGAATAGTTCAGACACATCCGGGAAAGGAGACTCCCATGAAACGTGCCGACCTCACCGAGAAGCTGCTCGACATCAAGCGCGAGAAGGGCTGGACCTGGAAATATATCTGCGACCAGATCGGCGGCATGTCGCCGGTCATGATCACCGGCGCGCTGCTCGGCAACCACAAGCTGACCAAGCCGCAGGCCGCCGCGGCCGCCAAGCTGTTCGGCCTCTCCAAGTCCGAGCAGACCATGCTCAACGAGGTGCCGATGCGCGCCGAGGGCATGCAGATGCCGCCGACCGATCCGCTGATCTATCGCTTCTACGAGTTGGTGCTGGTGAACGGACCGGCGTGGAAGGAGCTGATCCAGGAGGAGTTCGGCGACGGCATCATGTCGGCGATCGACTTCGACATGACGATGGAGCGCGTCGCCGATCCGAAAGGCGACCGCGTCAAGATCGGCATGACCGGCAAGTTCCTGCCGTTCAAGTACTACGGCGCGACCGGCAACGCGCAGCAGTATGGGTATAAGGAGGAGTAGGGGGTCGTCGCGTCACCCTCGGCGTCATGCCCGGGCTTGACCCGGGCATCCACGCCTTGCTGCTCAAGACCCTATTGCTTGAAGCAGTTCTCGCGATGCCATTGCAGAAAGCCGGGATGCGGGCGGTCGGATGAGCGCTGCGGCGGAAGCGCATAAGGTGTCCTTGAGAAACGAAATCATATCACACGCTTTCGACGCGACCTTCAAATTGACGCATTTCAAAGTGGTGGGTCCAGTTCTGCCTGGAGGAAGTCTGGCATTTTGCGCTGGGTCCCCGCTTTCGCGGGGACGACAGCCGTACCTTGGCAGCTACTTGCTCGTCACCTCGATCGCATCCACCCGATCCGGATAGAACGCCAGGTGGCCGGCGATCTCGGCCATCGCCGGGAACGGCTGCTCGTAGCTCCACACCGCATTCACCGCGGCGCGATCGCCCGCCTTGATCGTGTAGTACGATGCGTCGCCCTTGTACGGGCAATGCGTGCCGTGCGCGGTGCGCGTGAGCCACGCCATCTGCGCGTCGACGCG
>JANMSZ010000518.1:0-4230 GCA_031389925.1 Hyphomicrobiales bacterium
GCTGACGCTCTGGGTGTTCTGGCCGGGCATCATGACGTTCGACGCGCGCTACATCTACATGGACATGGTCAAGGGTTTCTACGGCGACTGGCAATCGCCGGCGATGATCGTGCTGTGGCGCTTGATCGATCCCATCGCGCCGGGCACCGGCAGCCTCTTGCTGCTGACGGTCGCGCTGTATTGGCTCGCCTTCGGTGTGGTCGCGCTGACCGTGGCGCGGCGCTCGCCGCTGCTGGCGCTGGTGCTGCCTCTGCTCGCACTGTCGCCGCCGGCCTTCGTGTTTGTCGGCATTATCTGGCGCGACGTTTTGCTTGCGATCATGTGGCTGCTGGCGGCTGCTTTGGTATTTGCCACCGCTGAGCGCGGGCGGCTCCGCATTGCAATGCAGATTATCGCGCTCGCTTTGCTCGCCGTCGGCGTGCTGCTGCGGCCCAACGCGCTGGCTGCCGCGCCGTTGCTCGCCGCCTATATCCTCTGGCCGACGCGCTTTGGCTGGAAGAGAATGGTCATCTTGTATGTGCCCGCGGCGCTGGCTTTGTTCGGGCTGGTGCAAGTCGTCTATTACGGCGTACTCGGCGCGACGCGACAGCAGCCGCTGCACTCGATCATGGTGTTCGACCTCGGCGGCATTTCACATTTCGCCAAGGACAACGTGTTCCCTGGCGATTGGACTGCCGACGAGACCAAGCTCATCACCGACAGCTGCTATCAGCCGCTCGCCTGGGACATCTACTGGACGCAGCAGCCGTGCAGCTTCGTGATGGAGCACCTCGAAAAGCGCGACAAGATATTTGCCTCGTCAGCGCTCACCGAGGCCTGGACGCGCGCTTTGCTCCGCCACCCGATCGCCTATCTCGAGCACCGCACCGACTTCATGGCCACGTTTCTGTTCGGCTCGCGGAATATGACGATGTGGACGCGCGATCTCGACGACGCCGACAAGATCATCTTCGCCAATAATTCGCGACTGATGGCGCTGAAGTCCGTGCACGATACGCTCAAGCCAACACCGCTATTCTGGGCCGGAACCTGGCTGCTGCTCAATATTATCGTGTGCGCTTTCGCCTGGCGGCGGCGGGAGACGCCGGAAGGCCTGTTCGCCCTCGGCATCTGCGGCTCGGCGATCGTTTATGTGATGACCTTCACCGCGGTCGGCGTCGCGACGGATTTTCGCTACGCTTATTTTGCGGTGCTTGCCGGGCTGTGCGGCGCGGTCGCCGTTGCGACGCGGCGAACGTGATGCAGGCCGCCGCCGACATCACGGCGCGGGCATCGTTGCGGCGCATGGTGATTGCCGCGGGTGTCGGCGCGTCCATTCTTTTCATTGTTGTCGGATTCTCAACCGAACTCCAGATGTTCGGCGACGGCTCGATCTTTTCCTATGCGGTCGCGGCCCAGGACGCCTGGGCGTTTCACTGGCACAATATCTCAGGCCGGCTGTTCAGTTACGTCTATGCCTATGTTCCGGCGGAAGCCGTTGTCGCGCTCACTGGAAGCGCGAAAGCCGGCATCGCGGTTTACGGGCTGCTGCACTTTGCGGCGGCGTTACTGGGCTTGCTAGCGACGTTCGCGGCCGACCGCAGCAAAGGCCGCGTGATCTTCGCCTACGCCTGTTTTTCGACGGCCTGCCTGTGTCCACTGATCTACGGCGCGCCGACCGAAATGTGGATGGCGCACGCCGTGTTCTGGCCGGCGCTCGCGGTCTGTCTTTACGCGCCGGCGAGCCTGCGCGGCAGCAGCGCCGTGTTTGCCGCGCTGCTGGCGTTGGTGTTCACGCACGAAGGCGCGGTCATTTTTGCCGGCACGATTCTGTTCGTGGTGTTCTTGCGCGGCTGGCGCGACGCAATTTTCACCCGCGCCGCCGGTGCTTTCGCCGCCGCGATGACGGCTTGGCTGATCGTTAAGCTCTCGATCCGGCCCGACGACTACATCGCCGGCGTGCTGGCCGCTGCGGCCTATAAGTTCGTCGATATCGGCAATCTCACCGAGCCGGCCTTTGTGCTGCTGATGGCCGCGCTGGCAATCTACGATCTCGCGCTTATTGCTTTTCGACGCTTCACGCGAGGTAGCGCGTACGCATGCGCCGTTATCGTCTGCGCCGTTCTGCTCGCGGCATACTGGTTCTGGCTCGACCGCTCGTTGCTCGCGGAGGCGCGCTACAATCTGCGCACGGTACTGTTGATCGTGACCCCGGCACTGGGTCTCGTCGCGGCGGTTCACGCCATGGACGGCGAAGCGCGGCGCCAATCGCCATTGCCGTTCCTTGCCGGCCTGGCGAGCGCGGTCGAAAGGGCCATGAACCCGCGGCTGATCGCCGGCGCCGTCGTATTGACGATGCTGGTCCACGCCGTCGAGACGACGAAATTCGTCTGGGTCTGGACACAGTACAAAGCCGCCATCGCCACGCTCGCCACCGGCACTGCGTCCGCCCCGGCACTGGGCAACCCGCTGTTCGTGTCCTCAAAGCGGATCGACGCCGGCCTGAACCGGCTGTCGTGGAATTCGACTACGCCTTATCTTTCAGTGCTGGTCGCGCCCGGCCTAGCGCCGACCCGGCTTGTGGTCGATCCGGACGCTGGTTACTTCTGGCTATCGTGCGAAACGGCGACGAAAAGCGAGCAGACCGGTTCCGCCCTTCCACGCGAAAGCCGGCGCCTGATCCGCCTGCACGCCTGCCTGCATCGCCGTTAAGGCTTCGTTGTTCCCGCGGTCCAGGTCTTGAAATCGCCTTCCGACACGTTCGGCAGCTTTTTCAGGAACGCCACGATCTGCCACATCTCGTCGTCCTTGGCGCCGGCCAGCGCGAAGCTCGGCATGCCCGTCATGTTGATGCCGTTCTTGATCACCCAGAACAACTCCGACGGGGTGCGGTGATCGACGATTTCTTTCAAGCCCGGCGGATCGGGGTGCATGCCTTCGGAGAATTTCGCCCAGCCGACGCCAGGGGCGCCATGACAGGTCGCGCAGCCATGGACGAGAAATTGGCGCGCGCCGGCCTGAATTGCCGCCGGCTCCTCGAGGTTCGCGGGCGCCGAATCCTTGGCGTGGCGCGCAACCGACGCGGTGCGAACGCGGATCAGCACCGATTTAACGATTTCCGGCTCATAGGCCGTGCCCGCAACGCTGTAGAAGCCGCCGAAGAAATATCCAGCCGCGACGACCGCGCCGATCAGCCCGAGCGCACCGATCAATGCCAAAAGCCTCATGTCGTTCTCCTGTCATCCCGCCCGAGTGCTCCCAGGTTAGCGCAATTCTGCAATGCCGGTCCAACGGCGTGTCGCCGCTGGCCGCTCCGAAGCCCGTGTGCTGTAGTCATAAAAAAGTCGCCGGGAGGCCGCCCTTGAAGCTCGTTCTGTTCCAGTCGCCAAATGGCGATGTGCTGCCCGGCGTCCTCACCGACCGCGGCGTCGTCGATATCTCCGCCGCCGTGACCAAGAGCTACACGCCGCAGCTCACGATGCAGGGCATCATCGACGGCTTCGACAAGCTCCGCCCGGCGCTGGAAAAGCTCGCCAAGGACAGCAACGCCGTCGCGCTCGACAAAGTCCGGCCGACTCCACCAATCTCGAAGCGGTGAAGCGCCACCGGCCGCAATAGCCCCTTTCGTCTTTCCCCAACGAGGTACCCGATGGACTTTGCGAAGAGCGAGATCCGCGACGGCATGCAGATCGATTGGGACGCGGCGATCCCCATGGGCGATGGCGTCGTGCTGCGCGGCGACATCTATCGGCCAGTTGGCGACGGCAACTATCCGGTCATTCTGAGTTACGGACCCTACGCGAAGGGGCTTTCGTTTCAGGAGGGCTACAAAAGCCAGTGGTCGCGCGTGATCAAGTCGGCGCCCGAGGTGCTGCAGGGCTCCAGCAACAAATATCAGAACTGGGAACTGGTCGATCCGGAGAAATGGGTGCCGGACGGCTACGCCTGCGTTCGCGTCGACTCGCGCGGCGCCGGGCGCTCACCGGGCTTGCTTGATGTCTGGTCGGCGCGCGAGACGCAGGACATTTACGAATGCGTCGAGTGGGCCGGCACGCAAGGCTGGAGCAACGGCAAAGTCGGCATCAACGGCATTTCCTACTACGCCATGAACCAATGGAATGCCGGCGCGCTGCAGCCGCCGCACCTCGCGGCTTTGTGCATCTGGGAAGGCTCCTGCGACTATTACCGCGAACTGTGCCGCCACGGCGGCATCCTCAGCGATTTTCTCAGCAGTTGGCATCCGCGCCAGGT
>JANMSZ010000529.1:0-8483 GCA_031389925.1 Hyphomicrobiales bacterium
GTCACGTCAGGCGCGCCGGCGGAGACCGTCGCGCTCGTGTCAGCCAAATGTAGTGCGGGACAAGTGTCGGCGCCAGATATGGCGGCGCCGTGACGGGGTATATTGCAAAGAGTTAACGCCCCCTGCACGCGGCGATTATAGCCGAAAACAGCGGACTTTGGTGGCGGGCGGCGCCGCGCGGCGGAATGTCGCGTCAGCCATGATCCCGGATTTCGGACAAGATCATGCGCCGCTTAGAGATTTCGCAGGACGGGGGCGGGTTTCTGCCCCAAGGCCGAAAAGGTGCCGATCAGCCCCAAGGCCACCGTGACCACGACGGCCGCGGCCGACGCCGCCAAGGCCGGCAGCGGCAGCCAGGTGAATTTGAGGTGCATCAGGTCGGTCACGATCAGCCAGCCGGCAAGCGAGCCTGCGATCACGCCGAACACCGCGGTGGCGGCGCCAAGCAGCAGGTACTCGATCGTATAGGCGGTGAGCAGGCGCAGCCGGGTCGCGCCCAGCGTCTTGAGGATGACGGCGTCGTAGACCTTGTGGCGGTGGCCGGCGGCCAGCGCGCCGCCGAGCACGAGGGCCGCCGCCAGCAGGGTGATCGCGCTGGCGCCGCGGATGCCGAGCACCAGCTTGCTGATGATCGAGCCGACCGCCTCCAGCGCTTCCTTGACGCGCACGGTGGTGACCATCGGGAACGTGTCCGACACCGTGCGGATGATGGCGCCTTCCTGCGCCGGCGTGCTGCCCGCGCCATAGGTCAGCGTCGCGAGATGCGTGTGCGGTGCGCCGCGGAACGCGTTGGGCGAAAACACCATGACGAAATTGATGCCGAGGCTCTGCCAGTCGACGGTGCGCATGTTGGAGATGGTCGCGGTGATGTTGCGGCCGAGCACGTTGACGACGATCGGGTCGCCGAGCTTGAGGCCGAGGCCGTCGGCGATTTTCTTCTCGAACGAGACCAGCGGCGGCCCGGCGTAATCCTTGCTCCACCAGTCGCCTTCGACCAGGCGCGAGCCGGCCGGAATGTCGCCGCCGTAGGTGATGCCGCGGTCGCTTTGCAGCACCCAGGCGGAATCCTCCTTGGGCTTGAGATTTTCGGCCGGAATGCCGTTGGCGGAGACGATGCGGCCGCGCAGCATCGGCACTTCCTCCAGCACCGCGCCCGCCGCCTGGCCGCGCACGAACACGCCGAATTTCTCAGCCTGATCGGAGGGAATATCGAGGAAATAGAACGACGGCGCCTTGGCCGGCAGTTCAGCGGCGAATTGCTGGCGCAGATTGCCGTCGATCTCGATGACCGTCACCAGTAGCGCGATGCCGAGGCCGAGCGACAGCACGATGGTCGGCGTCAGCGCGCTCGGCCGGTGGATGTTGGCGATGGCCATGCGCAGCACGGTGGAGCGGGCGCGCGGCGCGTGGCGGGCGGCCATCATCAGCAGGCTGGCGACGAAGCGCAGCGCGACGAACACCAGCGCCGCGACCGCGACATAGATCATGGCCACGCGGCGGTCATAGGCCAGCAGCACGGCGACGGCGGCCAAGGTCGCGACGGCGGCGGCGGTGAGCGCGATATAAATCTTGCGCGGCCGTTGCGGCTGGTTCGACACGGCGTCGCGAAACAAGGCGCCGACCGGCACGTCGTGCGCGCGGCCGAGCGGCCACAGCGCGAACGCGAGCGCGGTGAGCAACCCATAGAGCAGCGCCAGCATCAGTTCGCCGAAATGCACTGCCGGCATGATCGGTAGTGGAATGATCGCGCCGAAAACGCCTGAAATTGCGAAGGGCAACGCCGCGCCTAGCGCCACGCCGATGATGCCGCCGACCAGCGCCAGCAACAACACCTGCGTCAGATAGACAGCAAATATGCGGCCTCCCGAGGCGCCGAGCGCTTTCATGGTGGCGATGACGTCGCGCCGCCGGTCGAGATGGCTCTTCACGGCGTTGCCGACGCCGACGCCGCCGACCAGCAGCGCGGTCAAGCCGACGATGGTCAAGAATTGTGTGAAGCGGTCGACGTTGCGCTCCAACTGCGGCGAGGCATTGCTGCGGTTGCGGATGTCCCAGCCGGCTTCCGGCAACTGCGCGCGCGCTTGCGCGGTCACGGCCTTGGCGGCGGCGTCGGTGGCGTCGCTTCCCGGCAAGCGCAGACGATAATGCCAGCGCACCAAACTACCGGGCTGTATCAACCCGGTGGCGCGCAGCGCGTCCTGGCTCACCAGCAGCCGCGGTCCGAAGCCGATGCCGCCGGCGAGCTTGTCCGGCTCGTTCGTCAGCGCAGCCCGGATTTCGATTTTGGCGTTGCCGATGGTCAGCCGCGCCCCCGGCTTGACGTCGAGCCGCGCCATCAGCGTCGGATCGGCGGCGGCGCCGAACACGCCGTCGCGTTGCGCCAGCGCATCGGTAACGTTCATCGCCGGATCGAGCTTGGCTTCGCCATACAGCGGATAGGCGCCGTCGACCGCCTTCATTTCGACCAGTGTGGCTTTGCCATCCCCGTCACGCGCCATAGCCCGCGTGGTCGCGGCGCCCGACAGCGTGCCGTGCTTCTGCAGGAATGAGATTTCGTCGGGAACGGCTTCGCGCTGGCTGAGCGTGAACGACAGATCGCCGCCGAGAATGACGCGGCCCTCGCGCGCCAGACCCTCGCCGAGACTGGCGGCCAGCGAGCCGACACCGGCAATCGCCATGCTGCCGAGCGCAATGCAGGCGATGAAGACGTAGAAGCCGCGCAAGCCGCTGCGCAATTCGCGCAAGGCGTAGCGGAGAGGGAGCCAACGTCCATTCGACGTGGGTGCAGAGGCCGCAACGCTCATGATGCGGGCTCGATATGACCCGAGCGCAGCCGCACCGTGCGGCCGCAGCGCGCCGCGAGCGACGCATCATGCGTCACCAGCACCAGCGTTGTGCCATATTTGCGGTGGCCGGCGAACAGCAGGTCGATGATCTGCTGCCCGGTATCCTCGTCGAGATTTCCGGTCGGCTCGTCGGCGACCAGGATCGCCGGATTGGGCGCCAGCGCACGGGCGACCGCGACGCGCTGCTGCTCGCCGCCCGACAGTTGCGCCGGATAATGATGGAGACGTGCACCGAGCCCGACCGAAACGAGTTCGTCACGGGCACGATCCTGGGCGTCGGCGGCGCCGGCCAGTTCGAGCGGGATCGCCACGTTTTCCAGCGCGGTCATGGTCGGGATCAGGTGGAAGGATTGGAAAACGATACCGACGTTGCGGCCGCGAAACTGCGCCAGGGCGTCCTCGTTGAGTTCGTTGAGCGTCTCGCCGGCCACCGTCACCGTCCCGGTATCGGCGCGTTCCAGCCCGGCCATCACCATCAGCAGCGTCGATTTGCCCGAGCCGGACGGGCCGACCAAGCCAATCGCCTCGCCGTTGCCTATATTCAGGTCGATGTCCTTGAGGATATGGACGCGCGCGGCGTCATGACCGAGGGACAGGTTTACCCCGGCCAGCGCAATGGCCGGGGGCGTCGACGGAGCTTTCATGGGGTCTCACCGTTCACAATCCCGGTCATATGGGACATTTGTCCGCCGGGTCCAGCGCCTTGCGGCATTATTGTTTGGGGTCGGCCTTGTGCTGACCCCGGTCCTGGCGCGCGCCGCGGCCGACGGGCCGATCAAAATGGTGGTGCTGGGCGACTCCTTGAGCGCCGGCTATGGCCTGCCGGGCGGGGCGGCATTTCCCGAACGGCTGGCGTTGGCGCTCAAGGCCAAGGGCATCGAGGTGGCCATGACCAATGCCGGGGTGTCCGGCGACACGGCGTCCGGCGGGCTCGGGCGGCTGGATTGGTCGATCCCGGAGGGTACCGAGGCGGTGATCCTGGAGCTCGGCGCCAATGACGCCTTGCGCGGGCTGGACCCGGAACTGACAAAGAAGGCGCTGGACAGCACGCTTGCCAAACTCAAGGAGCGCAAGATCGCGGTGTTGCTCGCCGGCATGCTGTCGCCGCGCAACATGGGTGAGGAATACGCGCGTAATTTCGACGGCATTTTTCCAACGCTGGCTGCCAAATACGGGGCCGTTTTCTATCCCTTTTTCCTCGAAGGCATTGCCGGCGATGCCAAATTCAATCTGCCGGACGGCCTGCACCCGAGCGCCGCCGGCGTCGACGTGATTGTGAAGAACATCCTGCCGAAGGTCGAAGAGCTGATTGCCCAAACGCGCGGAGCGCGAAACTAAAAAGCGCGGGCCGCGCGCGGTTCGTAACCCGGAAGATTCCTGGATGCCGCGTCTATTTACCGGGCTCGAAATCCCGCCCGACGTCGCGCAGGCCCTCAGCCTATTGCGCGGCGGATTGCCGGGCGCGCGCTGGATTACGCCTGACCATTATCACGTGACCTTGCGCTTCATCGGCGACGTCGATGACACCACGGCCCAGGAAGTCGACTCCGTGCTCGGGCGGGTCCGGCGCGACGCCTTCGATCTGCATCTGGAGGGCTTGGCCTCGTTCGGCGGCCGTAAGCCGCGCGCGGCGGTCGCGACCGTGGCGCCGGTTTCGCCGCTGCTCGAATTGCAGCACGAGCACGAACGGCTGATGCAGCGCATTGGACTGGAGCCGGAAGGCCGCAAATATACGCCCCATGTGACGCTGGCGCGCTTACGCGAGTCGTCCAGCCGCGACGTCGCCGAATACCTCGCGGCGCGCGGACTGTTCCGCACCGCGGCGTTTCCGATCACGCGTTTCGTGCTGTTTTCGGCTCGCGCCTCGGTCGGCGGCGGGCCCTATGTCGTCGAGGCGAGCTATCCGCTAATCACACTGGCTTGAGCAGGCGCGACTGCGCCTCAAGGATTGCGCTGGCGACGCCATGACTATCGTTGATCGCCTCGCGCATCAGCGACAGCGCCGTCGATCGGGCCGGAACGACTTTGCCGACCACGCCGCCGAAGTCGAACGACAGCCCGGCCTCGAACTTGCGCGCCAATTGCTGCATGCGCAGATTGTTGGCGAGGCAGTGCATCTTCAAATGCGTGATGCCGCGGTTGCGCGCGCTGAGCAGCGTGCGCTCGAGCAATTGCGTGCCGACGCCATGGCTTTGCCAGGGCTGCTCGATGCTGAAGGCGGCTTCGCCCTCGCGCGACAGCACCGGGCCGTCGCGGCGCAATTCGGCGGCGCCACGCAGGACGCCATCGACGAAGAAGCCGTGCACGACGACGCCAGGGCCGCTGGCCGTTGCGGCATGCCGGGTGATGACCTCATCCGCCACGGCGCCGGAAAAGCGGCGGTGACGGCTGTCCTTGTCCAGGCGTAACAGGTGGTCGCGGTAAGCGCCGATTTCGCCGCTCCACAATTTGCGGATGATTCCGGCGTCGGGCAGGGGGTCGTGCATCGCAATCTCTTCCTCACTCAAACGAATCGCGTTGGTCTCAGCTATATGGTGCGATGCAGCAAAATAACGACCCTATTCGGGTCGGCGCGGGCCTCTCATGCAGAAATGTAATAACTACCAAAGGCTTACCGTGGTCGTGCTGCAGCATGGATTGCAGCATAAACCGGCCCGCCGAAAGCTCGATTTACAGCGGGCGCGGATCACCCTAGGTGTCGCGGTACCCGCATTTGGCCCGCAAGCAGCCGCTTAATGTCCGACACCTTCAGCACGCGCTACGCGGCGCTCATCGCGGCCGGAAAGATCGAGGCCGATCCGGCGCAGGCGGCATTGGCCGGACATTTGGCAGCCCTTGAGCAGCGCCTCAACGAGAACCGGCTGGCGCGCAAGTCCTCGTCGCTCGGCTGGCTGTTCGGCAAACGGGAAAAGTCCGGCCCTCCGCTCAAGGGACTGTACGTCTATGGCGAGGTCGGGAGGGGCAAGACCTTCCTGATGGACCTGTTCTTCACCACCAGCGCCGTGCGCCGCAAGCGCCGCGCGCATTTCCACGAGTTCATGGCCGACGTTCATGAGCGCATCTACACATTCCGTCAGGAAGACAAAGGCGCCAGCGGCATGGGCGAGGATCCGCTGCACCGCGCGGCGGCGGCGATCGCCGAGGAAGCCTGGCTGCTGTGCTTCGACGAATTCCACGTCACCGACATCGCCGATGCCATGATCCTCGGCCGCCTGTTCACGCGGCTGTTCGAACTCGGCGTGGTGGTGGTGGCGACGTCGAACCTGCCGCCGAATGAGCTCTATATGGACGGCCTCAACCGCTCGCTGTTTCTGCCGTTCATCGCCTTGCTGCAGCGTACCTGCGAGGTGGTGCGGCTCGACGCCCGCGCCGACTTCCGGCTCGAAAAGCTCACCGGCCTGCCGAGCTGGTACGTGCCGCCGGATGCGACGGCCGATGCCGCGCTCGACGAGGCTTGGCGGCGGCTGGTCGGCACGGAGCCCGGCGAGCCGCTGCAACTGATGGTGAAGGGCCACGCCGTTCACGTGCCGAAAGCGGCGATGGGCGTGGCGCGGTTTTCCTTCGCCGATCTATGCAACAAGCCACTGGCCGCCGGCGACTATCTGCGCATCGCGCATGAATTCCATACCATCATCCTCGATCACATTCCGGTTCTGGATTACAGCCGCCGCAACGAGGCCAAGCGCTTCATCATTCTGATCGACACGCTGTACGACCACTGCGTGAAGCTGCTCGCCTCGGCCGAGGCGCTGCCGGATGAACTTTATGGGGGCGACGAAGGTTACGAGGCGAAAGAGTTCAAGCGCACGGCGTCGCGCCTGACCGAAATGCGCTCGCAATCTTATCTCGGCCTGCCGCACGGCCCGCGCCAGGGCACGCCGATCGACACCGGCAGGATCGTCGAAACCTGAACGGGGTTGGCTCCCTGTCATGGAACATTCGCACTTCCATGGCGTCTGTAGGGGAGACCACAGAGACCTTTCGGCATGGCAGCGAGCACCTGGTGGCAACGCGGCGTCGTCTATCAAATCTATCCGCGCTCGTTTCAGGACAGTAACGGCGACGGCGTCGGCGACCTCAAGGGCATCCGCGACCGGCTCGGTTATCTGAGCTGGCTCGGCGTCGACGCGATCTGGATTTCGCCGATCTATCCCTCGCCGATGGCCGATTTCGGCTACGACGTCGCCGATTATTGCGACATCGATCCGCTGTTCGGCTCGCTCGCCGACTTCGACGCGCTGGTCGCCTCGGCGCATGCGCGCGACATCAAAATCATTCTCGATTTCGTGCCCAACCACACCTCCGAACGTCATCCCTGGTTTCTCGAAAGCCGGGCGTCGCGCGAAAATCCCAAACGCGACTGGTATATCTGGCGCGACGGCAAGCCTGACGGCTCGCCGCCGAACAACTGGGTGTCGCAGTTCGGCGGGCCGGCCTGGAGCTTCGATGAAGCGACCGGTCAGTATTACCTGCACAGCTTCTTACGCGAGCAGCCCGACCTGAACTGGTGCAATCCGGACGTCCGCGCGGCGATGTACGACGTGCTGAAATTCTGGCTCGAGCGCGGCGTCGACGGCTTTCGGGTCGACGTCATCTGGCTGCTGATCAAAGACGCCGCGCTTCGCGATAATCCGCCGAACCCGGCTTACGCGCCGGACCAGGCCGGGATCAATCGCTTGCTGTCGCTGTACAACGCCGATCAGCCGGAGGTGCAGGACGTCGTCGCCGAAATGCGCTCGGTCCTGGACCGCTACCAGGAGCGCGTGCTGATCGGCGAGATCTATCTGCCGCTGGAGCGCCTCGTCGCCTATTACGGCGTCGATCTGCGTGGTGCGCATTTGCCGTTTAATTTTCAGCTTCTGAATGCGGCATGGTCGGCCAGCGAAATCGCGAAGCTCGTTGTGGAATATGAGGCGGCGCTGCCGGCGGGCGGCTGGCCGAACTGGGTGCTTGGCAATCATGACCGCGCGCGCATTGCCGCGCGCGTCGGCCCGGCGCAGGCGCGGATCGCGGCCATGCTGCTGCTGACGCTGCGCGGCACGCCGACGATGTATTACGGCGATGAACTGGGGCTCGGCCGCGTGCCGATCCCGCCGGAGGCGGTGCAGGACCCGTGGGAAAAGAACGAGCCTGGGCTGGGCCTCGGCCGCGATCCGTCACGCACGCCGTTTCAATGGGACGGCACGGCGAATGCCGGCTTCAGCAGCGGCCAGCCGTGGCTGCCGCTCGATCCGGACTACAAAGCTTGCAACGTCGAAACGCTGCGCAACGCGTCCGGATCGATCCTCGATCTTTATCGGCAGTTGCTGGAGCTGCGCCGGCGTCATGCGGCGCTGAACAGCGGCAGCTTCCGGGTTATCGATGTGCAAGGCGATGCGCTGATCTATGAGCGCGCTGCACCGGGCGAACGCGTGCTGGTCTGTCTCAATTTCAGCGACCGCGAGCAGGCGCTGGCAATTGCCGAACTGTCCGGCGCGACGATCCTGGCCTCGACGCATCCGGACCGAATCGCATCGATGTCTCATGCGATCCTGCGGCCAAATGAGGGTGTCGTGTTCCTGATCTAAGATTCTCGCAAGGCGCCGCCCGGCGCCGACCGGGGCCGAGTAAAAAAATCGGCAAATAGGCCCTGGACTC
>JANMSZ010000531.1:0-1995 GCA_031389925.1 Hyphomicrobiales bacterium
TTCAACTGGTCAGTTCGAGGATGGAGGGTGCCAAAGCGCCAAGAGACCGTCAAGATTAAGCCGCTCGAATGCCTGCACCCCGCCCCACTCCTCGAGCCGCTGCGCCACCGCGCTCAAGCCGACCGCCTGGAAGGTCCAGGCAGCGACATGCAGGAATGAGAATTCGTTGAACCGCGGCTGCAGCGACACATCGCGCACCGGAGTCGATGCCGGGACGTTCTTGGCCTTCTCCAGCCAGGCCAGCGCGGTCTTTTCGTTGCCGATCTCATCGACCAGCTTCAGCGGGACGCTCTGCCGGCCGGTGAAGACGCGGCCGTCTGCTACTTTGGCCAATTGGGCGTCGTCCAACTGGCGGCGGTCCTTCACCAGCCCCTTAAACCAGCCGTAGGAATCCAGCACGATCGCCTCGATGGCGGCGCGGGCTTCCGGACTGGTCGGCTCGAAGCCATTGGGTGCGGCCTTGAGCGGCGAGGATTTCACTTCCTCCATCTTCACGCCGATGGTTTTGAGCACATCGGTGAAGTTCGGATACTGGAACAGCACGCCTATCGAACCGACCAGCGAGGTGTCCTGCGCGATGATGTGCTCGGACGCCAGCGCGGCGATATAGGCGCCGGAGGCGGCCAGGCCGTCGACCACCACGACCATCGGCTTCTTGGCCTGCAACTGGCGCAGCGAGTCGTAAAGCTGTTCGGAGCCGGCGGTGGTGCCGCCGGGGCTGTCGATGTGCACGATGACCGCCCGCGCCCGCGATTTGGCGAGACGGTCGAGCGCCTCGACGCGATCCTGGTTGCCGCGGATCAGGCCCTGCACCTTGATGCGGGCGATGTAGTTGGTCGCCGGCGACAGGCGGCTGCCGGGCACTAGCGCGAAGCCGGCGCCAACCACCGCGATCAGCACGATCAGAATCGCGCTGACGCGCCAGAAGGTGAGCTTGCGCCGCATGCGGCGGCGATCGACGATGGCATCGGCATCGAACGACATGGCGGTGGTCCTTGTTCGAATCGCATCCGGAACAGGCGTCGCGGGGCGTTATACACCCAAGATGGCACTGCCGCGGCCAAAGAAAAACCCCCGAGGCAAGCCCCGGGGGTCTGATAGTCAGGCCGCGAAGGCCCTATTAGCCAGGCTTATTCCCCGGCCTTTTCGGTTTCCTTGTCCTCGGCATCGCCCGCGCGCTGCTTAAGGGCAGCACCCAGGATATCGCCGAGCGACGCGCCGGAATCGGCGGAGCCGTATTGCGCCATGGCTTCCTTCTCCTCGGCAACTTCAAGCGCCTTGATGGAGACGGCAACCTTGTGGGTCTTGCGATCGAACTGGGTGACGCGGGCGTCGACCTTCTGACCGACCGCAAAGCGCTCGGGGTTCTGGTCGGCACGCTCGCGCGCCAGTTCGTTGCGTTTGATGAACGAGACGAGATCAGTATCGACGATCTTGACCTCGAGGCCACCGTCCGTCACCGCGGTGACTTCACAGGTGACGACCGAGCCCTTCTTCATTTCGCCGGCGGCGCCCTGCGTCATCGGATCGCCGTTGAGCTGCTTGACGCCCAGGGAGATGCGCTCCTTCTCGACGTCGACGTCGAGAACCTGCGCCTTCACCATGTCGCCCTTCTTGTACTCTTCGATCACCTGCTCGCCCGGACGCTTCCAGTCCAGATCCGAGAGATGGACCATGCCGTCGACGTCGCCGTCGAGGCCGAGGAACAGACCGAACTCGGTCTTGTTCTTGACTTCGCCTTCGACCGTGGTGCCCGGCGGATACTTCTCGACGAACAGTTCCCACGGATTGCGCATGGTCTGCTTGAGACCGAGCGAGATACGGCGCTTGACCGGATCGACTTCGAGAACCTGCACTTCGACTTCCTGCGAGGTCGAGACGATCTTGCCGGGGTGCACGTTCTTTTTCGTCCACGACATTTCGGAAACGTGGATCAGGCCTTCGATGCCCGGCTCCAGTTCGACGAAGGCGCCATAGTCGGTAATGTTGGTGACG
>JANMSZ010000552.1:0-4942 GCA_031389925.1 Hyphomicrobiales bacterium
ATGGCCTCGGGCCATTTCTCGGCGTGGCACAGATCGTAGAGTTTCACGCTCTGGCGCGGCACGATGTTGGCCGGCCCGGCCATCCAGCCGACGCCCCCAATCAACATCACCGCTGCCGGAATATGCGCCGACGCCGAAAACACTTTCATGTTCGGCGCGCGGTTCATGATCGACAGCAGACGTCCGGTATTAGTCGAGGCATCCTTGATGTGGCGGATGCGTGGATGCTCGGAGAGCCGCGCGATGACGTCGAGCGTGAGATCGCTGCGCTGGAAATTCGGGTTGGTGTAAAGCACCACCGGAATGCCGACGGCGTCGGCGATGGCGCGGAAGTAGGCTTCGACCTGCGCGTCTTTCAGCGGGAAATAGGCCTCGCAGATCGCGAGGATGCCGTCGGCGCCGAGCCTCTGATAGGTCTTGGCCTGCTCGACCGCGTCGGCGGTCGAGGTCGAGGCAACGCCGGCGATCACCGGCACGCGCTTGTGCGCGGCTTCGATGGTGGTGCGCACCACCGTCTCGCGCTGCTCGCGGTTGAGGTAAGCGAACTCGCCGGTCGAGCCGAGCGGCGTCAGCCCGTGAACGCCGGCCTTGATCAGGTCGTCTGACAACCGCCCGAGCACGTCGGTCTTGATGCGGCCTTGCGCGTCGATGGGCGAGACGAGGTAGGGGAAGACGCCATGGAAGTCAGCCATGCCTAAAACACCCACAGCGCGTCTTGCGGAAACTCGACATAATGTTCGCCCGGCTGCAGCGGCGCCGAGGCATAGGCGCGCACGGTGAGATGGTCGCGGGTGAACACCAATTCCCAGCGCTCGCCGAGATACATCGGCGCCTTCAGTTCCATCTTCAGCCGGTTCGGGCCGGGGTTGGAGGCGCAGCGCACACGCTCGAGCCGGCTGATGCCGACGGCCTTCGATCCGGGCGCCGCCTTGGTGCGGGCGAGACCGGTGATGTGCACGCCGAACACCTCCATGGTGGCCTGCTCGCCTGAAACGCCCACAAGCGTGCCGTCGAGCCGGTTGTTGCTGCCCATGAATTCGGCCGTGAACAAAGTCGCGGGATTGTTGTAGAGCGCCGTGGGCGCGCCTTCCTGCGCGATGGTGCCGGCGTCGAGCAGCACGACCTTGTCGGCGATCGCCATGGCCTCGACCTGGTCGTGGGTGACGTGGATCGCCGACAGCCCCAGCGTGACGATCAGCGTGCGCAGCCAGGCGCGGGCTTCCTCGCGCAGCTTGGCGTCGAGATTGGATAGCGGCTCGTCGAGCAGGATTACCGGCGGTTCGTAGACCAGCGCGCGGGCGATGGCGACGCGCTGCTGCTGGCCGCCGGAGAGCTGGTGCGGGAAGCGCTCGGCGAGATGACCGAGGCCTATCTGCTTGAGCGTCTTCTCAACCCGCGTTTTGATCTCCGCCGCCGGCGTGCCGCGCAGCTTCAAACCATAGGCGACGTTGTCGAACACCGTGCGGTGCGGCCACAGCGCGTAAGACTGGAACACCAGGCCGAGGCCGCGCTTTTCAGCCGGCAATTCGATCTTGCGGTTGGCGTCGTAGAACACCTTGTCGCCGATGGCGATGGAGCCGCCATGCGGAATTTCGAGGCCGGCGATGGCGCGCAGCAGCGTGGTCTTGCCGCTGCCGGACGGCCCCAGCAACGCCACCACCTGGCCGGGCGTGACGCTGACCGAGACGCCTTTGAGAATCTCGTTGTCGCCAAGCCGAAGCTTGAGATCCTTCACAACCAGATCAGCCATGCAAACGCACTCCAAGCCGGATCGCGACGGCCAGGCCGGCGCCGATCATGACGACATTCACGACAGAAAGCGCGGACACCAGATCGACCGCGCCGGTGCCCCACAGCGACACCAGCAGCGAACCGATCACCTCGGTGCCAGGACCGAGCAGATAGATGCCGGTGGAGTATTCGCGCACGAAGATCAGGAAGATCAGCAGCCAGCTCGCCAGCATGCCATATTTGATCAGCGGAATGGTGACGTCGCGCTTGACGCGCAGATCGTTGGCGCCGGAGACGCGCGCGGCTTCCTCCAGTTCGGGGCCGACTTGGAGCAGCGTGCCGGAGATCAGCCGCATGCCGAAGGCCAGCCAGACGATGGAATAGGCCAGCCAGATCGAAAACATGGTCGACTTCAGCGGCGACAGAAACGGCACGAACAGGAACACCCACAGCAGCGCAAGGCCTGCGACCAGTCCGGGCATGGCGCGCGGCACCATCACGGTATAGTCGACCAGCCGCGTCCAGCCGGAATTCCAGCGGTGCACGGCCAGCGCGATGGCCGTGTAGCAGGCGACCGCCAAGGCCCCGCCGATGATGCCGATGCCGAGCGTATTGATGATGCCGCGCACGATATTGGGATAGTCGAGCAGCTCGCGGTAGTGGTCGAGCGTCAGCACGTCGAGAAGCTTCACGCCTTCGCCCCAGGTGGTGACGAAGGAGCGCAGCGTGATGCCGAACAGCGGCACCGCCACGGTGACGAGCAGCCAGAACACGATGATGCCGAAAGCGACCCAGCGCCAGCCGCGCAGCCGCAACGGCTGGGTCTTCAGGCCCTTGCCGCGCACCGATACGTAACGCTGCGCCTGACGCAGCAGCAGACGTTGCATGAACACCAGCGGCGCGGTCACGCCGATGATGACGACCACGACCACGGCCATCAATTGATACGACGGCACGCCGAGCTTGTTGGTGAGCTTGTAGAGATAGGTCGAGAGCACCAGGATGTCCTGCGGATCGCCGAGCACCAAAGGCAGGCCGAACAATTCGAAGCCGAGGAAAAACACCAGCACGCCAGCAAACAGAATCGCCGGCATGATCATCGGCAGGCTGACATTCAAGGCAACCTGCAGCGGATTGGCGCCGGAGACGCGCGCGGCTTCCTCGAGGTCGGTGGACAGGCCGCGCAGCGCCGCGGCGCTGTAGAGATAGACATGCGGCACGTGGGTCAGGCCCGCGATCAGGATCAGCGAGTACAGCGAATAGAGATTCCACGGCACGAAGCCGAGCACGTCCTTGGCCATCGTCGAGAAGATGCCGACCGGGCCGACCGCCACCACATAGCCGAAGGCGATCACCACCGCGGAGACGAAGATCGGAATCAGGATCAGCGGCTCGAGATAGCGCTTGCCCGGCACATCGGTGCGCACCATCACGAAGGCGAGCAGGGCGCCGAGCGGCACCGCGATCGCCGCCATGCCGCCGGCGACGGCGACGGTGGTCCAAACCGCCTGCCAGAAATCGTCGTCGCCGAACACGAAGGAATAGGCGAGAAAGCCCATCTTCGCCGACGGATCGAAAAACGGCGCCGTCAGGAAGCTCTGGTAGATCACCAGCGACAGCGGCGCCGCCACGGTGGTCACGGTGATCCCGAGCACAGCGACGCGGTACAGAGTGATGGGCGTCATGGCGGCCTTTGTCCGCGTCGGCCCCGCGAGCGGCGGGGCCGCGCGAGGTGCTTACTGTCCCTTTTTCGCCGCCTGCCACTTCGACAGGAAGGCGAGCCGCTTGGTCTGGTCGAGATTGTCCAGCAGCGTCTGGTCGATCGGTACCGGCCGCGCCTTATCGCCGATCAGCTTGGTGACCTGCTTGAGCGTGGCGTCGCCTTCGATGTCGGAACGCAGCGTATAGAGATCGGCTTTGGCGACGACCTCCTGGCCGCGCTTGGACAACAAATAGTCGAGGAACAACTTGCCCGCGTTCGGGTTCTTGGCAGCCTTCGAGATGAAGGCGACGCGCGAGGTCACCATGGTGTAGTCGGACGGCAGCACGATGCCGAGGTTGGGGTCCTTCTTCGAGCGCGACAGCGCGTAGGAACCGAAAACGCCGTAGGCGATGGTGTGCTCGCCGGAGGTGACACGCTCCATCATGGCGCCCGCGCTGGTGTAGAATTTCGCGCCGGATTTCCCCATCGCCTTGAACAGATCCCAGGCGCCGGGGAAGTTCTTGACGTCCTCGTTGAAGAACAGATAGCCGACACCGGAACGTTCCGGATCGTAAGCGGTGATCTTGCCTTTGTAAGCGTCCGGCTTGGACTCAAGCAGCTTCGTCAGCGCGGTGTGATCCTTCGGCACGTCGGCTTCCGGCACCAGGCGCTTGTTGTAGACGATGGCGATCGGCTCATAGGTCGTGCCATAGGCCGAGTCCTTCCACGCCGCCCATTTCGGCAGCGCCTTGGTTTCCGGCGACGGATAGGCGAGCGCCTGGCCGTCGTTGACCAACTTCACCTGCAGGTCCATGGCCGAGGACCAGATCACATCGCCGGTGCCGTTATTGGCGGCGGCTTCGGCGATGAAACGGTTATAGAGCTCGGTGGAATTGAGATCGGAATACTCGACCTTGATGCCCGGATAGAGCGCTTCGAAATCCTTGACCAGCGGGTTGGCGGCGGCCGCGTCGGTGGTCGAATAGATCACCACCTTGCCTTCCTTCTTGGCGGCATCGATCAGCTTGCCGTAGTCCGCCGGATAGCCGGCCGGGGCCTGCGCCTGCGCGCCGGCGCTGAAGGCCAAGGCTGTGGCGAAAAGGGTGGCGGATAAAATGTGTCGCATGATCACTCCCAATTTTTTGCGGCCGTTCTCGCCCAGGCGCGGCCGTTCGGGCGGGATGCTACTCCAGGGCTTCGGAGTGCGGCTATAGCAAAGCGCGTAAATGTGCGGGCGCCCCGCGGCGGTGGCGGCGGGGCGCTCGTTTCGTTGCAGCGCACCAGCGGATCCGGGCTTAGCTGAGGGGATCAGCCTTTGAAGCCACCGCCGTCGAGGAAGGCTTTTTCCTCGGGCGTGGTTGCTCGACCAAGTATCGCGTTGCGATGCGGGAACCGGCCGAAGCGGCGGATGATATCGGCGTGCAGCTCAGCCCATTTCAAGCCATCGGCGTCGCCTGCGGCCTTATAAAACGCGACGGCGCGTTCCTGATCGGCGAGGTCTTCGGAATG
>JANMSZ010000017.1:0-14414 GCA_031389925.1 Hyphomicrobiales bacterium
GCCACGCCGATCAGCCGCGTAAACGACTTCGTCGTTCGCTTCGCCAACGTCAACGGCTCGGGCTCCGCCTCAGCCAACGAGATGTTTGCACGCGCCGTGATGCGCATGGGCATCCCCGTGGCGCCGCGCAACATCTTCCCGTCCAACATCCAGGGCCTGCCGACCTGGTACGAGGTGCGCGTCTCGGAAGCCGGCCATCTCGGCGCTCGCGGCGGCACCGACCTGATGGTGGCGATGAACCCGCAGACCTTCGACAAGGACATCGCCGCGATCGAGCCCGGCGGCTATCTGTTCTACGATTCCACCAAGCCGCTGCCGCCCTCGAAATTCCGCCACGACATTTCAGTCGTCGGCGTGCCGCTGACGGCGATCTGCAATCGCGAATATACCGACCCGCGCCAGCGCCAGTTGTTCAAGAACATCGTCTATATCGGCGCGCTGTGTGCGCTGCTTGAGATGGACGTCAAGGTCGTCGAGCAGCTGATCGGCGAGCAGTACAAGGGCAAGGACAAGCTCATTGCCCCCAATATCAAGGCGCTGCATATCGGCCGCGATTACGCCCTGCTCAATCTGGAATGCCCGCTCAGCCTGCGCCTGAAGAAGTCCGACAAAGTCGGCGACCGGATATTCATCGAGGGCAATAATGCCGCCGCGCTCGGCGCCGTCTATGGCGGCGCCACCGTCTGCGCCTGGTATCCGATCACGCCCTCCTCTTCCGTGGCCGACGCTTTCACCAAGCACTGCGGCAAATTCCGCGTCGACAAGGACACCCAGAAGGCCAAATACGCCATCGTGCAGGCCGAGGACGAGTTGGCCTCGATCGGCATTGTGATTGGCGCCGGCTGGAACGGCGCCCGCGCCTTCACCGCCACCTCCGGCCCCGGCATCTCGCTGATGCAGGAATTCATCGGCCTGTCGTATTTCGCGGAAATTCCTGCGGTAGTTTTCGACGTGCAGCGCGCCGGCCCCTCGACCGGCATGCCGACGCGCACCCAGCAATGCGACATCATTTCCTGCGCCTATGCTTCGCACGGCGACACCAAGCACATCATGCTGTTCCCGGAAGGCCCGACCGAGGCCTTCGAGTTCGGCGCCCAGGCCTTCGATCTCGCCGACCGGCTGCAGACCACGATTTTCGTCATGCTCGATCTCGATATCGGCATGAACCATCATCTGGCGCAGCCCTTCGTCTGGGACGACACGCGCACCTATGACCGCGGCAAGGTGATGACCGCCGAGGACCTAGAATCCGGCAAGGATTTCGGCCGCTATCTCGACGTCGACGGCGACGGCATCCCCTACCGCACTTATCCGGGCACGCACCCGACCAAGGGCTCGTACTTCACCCGCGGCACCTCGCGCGACCGCTACGCCAAATACACCGAGGAAGCCGGGCCTTACGTCGACAACATGCAGCGCCTGGTGCGCAAGTTCGACACTGCCAAGGATCTGGTGCCGCGTCCGCTGACGGCCAATGCGGCAAAGCCGACCAAATACGGCGTCATCTATTTCGGCTCGACCTCGCCGCCGATGGACGAAGCCATCCACATGATCGAGGCGCGCGGCCATTCGCTCGACCGCATGCGGTTGCGCGGCTTCCCGTTCCATTCGTCCGTCAACAGCTTCGTCGCCGACCATGATTTCGTGTTCGTGGTCGAGCAGAACCGCGACGCGCAGATGCGCTCGCTGATCGTCAACGAATGCGGCATCGACCCGGTGCGGCTGGTTCCGATCCTGCACTATGACGGCACGCCGATCACCGCGCGCTTCATCGCCAAGGCCATCGGCGACCATCTCGAAGCGCTGAAGGTCAAGCCGCTGAAGGTGAACTCATGACCTATCTCGCCAAGCCGAAATTCCAGCACCCGGACCTGCCGAAGAACGAGCTCGGCTATACCCACCGCGATTACGAGGGCACCGTCTCGACGCTGTGCGCCGGCTGCGGCCACGACTCGATCACGGCATCGATCATCCAGGCCTGTTTCGAGCTGTCGATCGAGCCGCATCGCGTCGCCAAGATTTCCGGCATCGGCTGCTCGTCGAAGACGCCGACCTATTTCCTCGGCAATTCGCACGGCTTCAATTCGGTGCATGGCCGCATGCCGTCGGTGCTGACCGGCGCCAACCTGGCCAACCGCGACCTGATCTATCTCGGCGTATCCGGCGACGGCGATTCAGCCTCGATCGGCTTCGGCCAGTTCGCGCACGCGCTGCGCCGCGGCGTCAACATGACCTATATCGTCGAGAACAACGGCGTTTACGGCCTGACCAAGGGTCAGTTCTCGGCCACCGCCGATCGCGGCTCAAAGTCGAAGCGCGGCGTCATCAACACCGACAATTCGATCGATCTCGCCGCCATGGCGCTGCAGCTCGGCGCCAGCTTCGTGGCGCGCTCGTTCTCCGGCGACAAGCAGCAGCTGGTGCCGCTGATCCGGGCGGCGATCGCGCACAAGGGCGCGGCCTTCATCGACATCATCAGCCCCTGCGTCGCGTTCAACAATCACGCCGGCTCGACCAAGAGCTTCGATTTCGTCCGCGAGCATAACGAGGCGGTGAACCGGCTCGATTTCATCTCCAGCCGCATGCCGATCGAAGTGCAGTACGAACCCGGCACCGTGGAGATCGTCGAGCAGCACGACGGCTCGAAACTAGCGCTGCGCAAGCTGCAGGCCGACTACGAGGTGCATGACCGCACCGCAGCCCAAGGCTTCCTGCAGCATCACGCCGCCAAGGGTCAGATCGTGACCGGCCTGCTGTACATGGCGAAAGAGCCGGAAGACCTGCACGGCCATCTACACACGGTCGACGTCCCGCTCAACGTGCTGGACGTCAAGGACCTATGCCCGGGCCAGGCCGCCCTCGACAAGGTCAACGCGAGTTTGCGGTAGCCTAGGCCGCGGCTTTCTGCGGGATAGCGCCGAGCTGTCCGGCCATGACTTGATCGCGGCCGGCCGCTTTCGCGGCATAGAGCAGCTTGTCGGCGAAGGCGACCAGCGCCAACGGATCACCGAACAATCCGCCGGCGGTCGCCGAGCCGACGCTGATGGTCAGGCGCGGGCCCGAAGGCGAGCACGGGTGCGGAATGTTGGCGCGCCGGACCGCCTCGACCAGCTTGTCGGCCACCGCGCGGGCGCCCGCCACGTCGACTTCCGGCAACAGGAAGACAAATTCCTCGCCGCCATAGCGCGCGACCAGATCGCCGGGCCGCTTAGCGCCTTCGCCCAGCAGTTTCGCCACCTGCCGCAGACACTCGTCGCCTGCGACATGGCCCGAGTGGTCGTTGTAGGCCTTGAAGTGATCGACATCGATCATCAACAGCGACAGCGGCGCGCCGGAGCGGCCGCAACGGCGCCATTCCCGCGCAAAGACGTCATCGAAACGGCGGCGGTTGGCGATGTTGGTCATGGCATCGGTCGACAACAGCCGTTGCAGCAGCAGACTCTGCGCAAATTGGATGCGCAGGCTGCGTTGCAGCGAATTCGCTGCAATAAAGCCGAGTGCATTCGCCAGCGCGACCCAGATAAGGCCCCGCATGAAAATTTCCGGCGGTACCTTGCCCTGCGCCGTCATGAACCACCACACCGAAGCCAGGATTGAGAAGGCGGCAGCCAAAACAACCGACAGGGTGAAGCGGACCGGCAAATAGAGATAGACGATCAGTACCATGGCGACCGTCAGGGTCGTCCACATCGCGGTTTCCGGTGGCTGCATTGTCAGCAGAGCGATCCGCGCGACGGCGCCGGCCAGGCCACTGGCAACCATCAGCAGCTCAAGCGATGCCGGAGTGCTGACGCGCCGGATGATGAGCATGACCGCCAGCGGCAACCAAATCGACGTGAATGCGGGAACCAGCGGAGCGACGCCCTCGCCTCGGCCCATATATGCGCTGAGTTCGATCAGAAAATTGAACGCGCTCGCAAGCGACACCAGGATCATCAGCAGCATGGCGCGGCGACGGTCTTCGTCCAACCGGTGCTGCCGGTAGTCCTGCTCGCATTGCGGGTCGGCGAGTTGCGCCGTCCAGCGCGTCACCGCGACCGGCTGAAGGTCCGCGACACCAAAAGCTAGTGGGATGGCGCTGGTTCGCGTGTGCATCGATACTCCGCAGGGCGACAAGAGTATCGGGGTATAGGCCCAATCGGTTGACAAACCCCTAGCGTGGCCGTGAAATCTTGCAGCCGGTTGGGCGCTTTTTTCTCCTATCGCTTCAAGGCCTTAATCGCCTATCATCTCCTTCGGCGGCTCCATCTTGATGACCAGCGGCTTTCCGGTCTCCAGCACGCTCTTGAGGCTGGACAGGATCGCCGGCCAGCCTGAGCGGCCGCCCGAGAGAATGGCATCCGGAATGTCCCAGCTATGGGCTTCCGTCATCGTCAGCTTCACTGCATCGCCGGCCTGTTCGATATCGTAGGTGACGAGGCTGGCCGGCAGTTCGGCGAAATCCGGCATGCCCTCCACCACCCAGGTGCAGGAAAAGCGGCGCGGCGGCGACCAATCGACCACCTCGCCACTGATGTGGACGCGGCCGTCCGGATAGAGCATCCGGAAAGCGCCGCCCGTTCTCGGCTCCACGTCGACGACAAAGCCGGCGAAGTATTGTTTGGTGAAAGCGGGGTCGGTCAGTCCCTGCCACACTTTCTCCGGCGTCGCCGCGATGTAGGTCACGTAGATCGTCTTGGGTTTGAACTTCGAAACGTCGACCATGCTTCAGACCTTCGTCTCGTACGCAACAGCCCCGGTTTCGAGAAGAGACTTGAGGTTCGAAAGGATTCTTGGCCAGCCGCCTGACACCGCCTCGATAAACTTGGTCCCTTCGCCTTCGAGCTCGTGGCGGATGGTGAGTTGGGCAACGCCTTGATACGGCTCGATGGTCATGGTGCAGCGCGACCAACCTTCGGCTTTTATGTCCGGCTTCCATTCGTTGCGCCAGCGGATGACGAGGCGTTTCGGTGGCTCGGATTCAAGAATTTCGCCGGCGTCCGCGACTCGGCCGTCGTCGAACTTGAGCGTCCACGGCGAACCTGGCTTCCAGTCGGTCTCGGCGAAGGCGCCGAACCAGTACTTCTTCATCGTCGCGGGATCGGTCAGCGCTTGCCAGACCTTTTCGGGTGTGGAGCGAATGTATGTGACGTAGACGAACGACGGCTTACTCATCACGCTTCTCCTGTTCGAGTGCTTTTTTCATGTCGCTCAACGCCTGCAAGCGTGAGCGTTCGAATTTCCAGATCCAGCGCTCGCCGATCTCGTGGATCGGTACCGGATTGAGGTAGTGCAACTTTTCCCTGCCCCGCTTCACCGTCGCGACCAGGTTGGCCTCTTCCAGGATGCCGAGGTGCTTGCTCACCGCCTGCCGCGTCATGGCAAGGCGCTCGCAAAGCTGGCTCAAGGTCTGTCCGTTGTCGGCGCGCAGGCGGTCGAGCAGATCCCTGCGGCTCGCATCGGCCAGCGCCTTGAACACGGCGTCCATGGTGGCTTCGGCCATGGACTCTATATGCAACCTTTTGGTTGCCTGTCAAGGTACGTAGGTTCCCGAAATGGAACTCAGGGGTCGTGGGGGCGTTAGCCGCGATGGATATCTCCCGAACATCCCCGCCATGACGGCCAGCAAACGCACCGGGCGTTCAAAGAACACGTCCAAAGGCATCACCGAAGAGGAGGTGCGCGACGTCGAGGATATGTCGCAGCCGCGCACGCCGGTGATCTACGAGGTCGTGCGCCGGCTCGGCGAAGAGGAGATGGCCCGCCCCGCCACCTCGCTATGGTGGTCCGGTGTAGCCGCCGGCCTTTCGATCAGCTTCTCGTTGTTGGCCCAGGCGATCCTGGAAGAACACCTACCCGAGGCGGATTGGCAGCCGCTGGTGTCCAGCCTCGGCTATTGCGTCGGCTTCCTGATGGTGGTGCTCGGCAATCAGCAACTGTTCACCGAGAGCACCATCACGGCGGTGCTGCCGGTTCTGCAAAATCCGTCGTCGGACAAACTCTGGCGCATGGGCCGGCTGTGGGCGATCGTGCTCACCGCGAATTTCGTCGGCACGTTCTGCGCCGCTGCATTTTGCACGTTCACGCCGGTGCTATCGGAGGACTTGCTGAATGGCATGCAGGACATCAGCCGCGTGTTGCTGGGCTACAGTTGGTGGAGCATGGCGCTCCAGGGCGTCTCCTCCGGCTTCCTGATCGCGGCGATGGTCTGGATGATTCCGAGCGCGGAGACCGCCAAGTTCGCCGTGATCACGCTGATGACGTATCTGATCGCGATCGGCGGCTTCACCCATATCGTCGCCGGCAGCATGGAAGCCAACATGCTGTTGCTCAACGGCGATTGGGCCTTGTGGCAGATGCTGTGGCAATTCTTCGTGCCGGTGCTGATCGGCAACATGATCGGCGGCACGGCACTGTTCGCGCTCATTTCCTACGCACAGGTGATGGAGGAAATTTGATCTCCCATCATCCTGAGGTGGCCGCGAAGCGGCACTCGAAGTATGGCGGGCCCAAATCTTTAAGAACTTGGCCCTTCGAGGCTCGCTGCGCTCGCACCTCAGGGTGACGGATCATTGATTGATGCAGCTCCCTACATACGTATTCCGGTCGCCCGCCGCCGAGCCATAGACGCCGGCCTGGTTGGCGCAGCGCACCGCGCGATCCTGCGAAGTCTCGCGCCCGCCGAGCCCTGCGCCTGTGATGCTGGGGAGGTTCGGCAACGTCTGGCCGGTCTGCGGCACATACAGAGGCGGCGGCACAGTGGTGCGCGCTTGCGGTTCAGGGATCGGTTGCGGCGTGACGATGTGCTGAGGGGTGCCGCGCGGCGATTTGTATTTCGGCGGTAGCCAAGGTTCGGGCTGTTCCGGCCGCATGATGGTGTAGCGGTCATCGCCGAATTGGGCGCGCGCAACTGTAACCGGCATAATCGAAGCCAGCACCAGTAAGGCTATGAGCAAGCGGTGCGCCATCCCACCTAGATAAGGACGGCGCGAAGCCGCCGCTACTCCTCCTCGGGCGCATCCTCGATCGGGTCGTAGCGCGTGGTGTCGAAGCCGATCAGGTTCCAGGACTGCGCCATATGCGGCGGCAGCGGTGAAGTGGCGTCGATGATGCCGCCGCGCGGATGCGGCACCACAATGCGCCGCGCCAAGAGATGCAGCTTGTTCTGCATGCCGCCGGGAAACTGCCAGTTCTCGATGTTGAAATATTTCGGATCGCCGAGGATCGGATTGCCGACATGCGCCATGTGGGCGCGAAGCTGATGGGTGCGGCCGGTGACGGGCTTGAGCGAGATCCACGACATCTTCTGCGCCGCGGTTTCGACCACGGCGTAATAGGTCACGGCGTGAACGGCGTCGCGATCGCCGTGCTTGGCGATGCGCATGTAGGAATCTTCTTCCTCTTCCTGCTTGGCCAGATAAGTCGAGACCCGGCCCTGCTTCGGCTTCGGCACGCCGGCGACCAGCGCCCAATAGATCTTGCGCGCCGAACGGGTGCGGAAAGTCTTGGCAAGCGCAGCCGCGGCAAAGCGCGTCTTGGCGACCAACAGGCAGCCGGCGGTGTCCTTGTCGAGACGATGCACAAGGCGTGGGCGCTGCGCGTCCGGATGCGAGCCGCGCAAGGCGCCGAGCATGCCATCGATGTGCTGGGTGGTGCCGGAGCCGCCCTGCACTGCCAAGCCCATCGGCTTGTTCAGCACCAACACGTCGTCGTCCTCGAACAGCGTGATCGACTTGATGAAGGCGCGGTCCTTCTGCGCTTGCGGCGCGTCGTCGCGCAGCTTCGGCGCCTCGAGCTGCAGCGGCGGGATGCGTATCACCTGCCCGGCTTCGATTCGGTTCTTCGGCTCGGTGCGCTTGCCGTCAATCCGCACTTCGCCTTTGCGGATGATACGCTGGATGTGGCTGAACGACAGGCCGGGAAACCGCGCCTCGAAGAAGCGGTCGACGCGCATGCCGTTCTCGTCCGGCGTCACGGTGACGTTCTGCACGCTGGTCGAAAAATTCTGCGGCTTGAGATCGACGACCGGCGGCGATGGCGCGGCGACGATCGGCTGCTCGCGCGGCGGGCGCGCCGGGAAGGCGCGGCCTCTCCCCGCGTCCCGCTTCGGCGCATGCTTTGCACGCACGTCGGACTGGCGTGTGGTGCGCTCTTTGGAGCGCTCGGCCGAGCGGCCGCCGGCGCGATCATTCGCGCGGCCGCCGGAGCGTTCGTTGAAACGTTCCTTCTTGCGTTCCTTGATCTTCTCGTCTCGATCGCGGCCAGTACCCCGGCCCCGGCCACCCGCGGCCGACTTGCCGCCGCCATAGCCGCCTTTGCGCATTCTCATGTCAGTTCATCCGTTTCGGCCGCTCGCGGCCATAAAATCACTACTCACAACGCCGCAGGACGCCACGCGAACTGCGATCCCACACCACCGAAAGTCGGCCGGCATGGGGCGTCATGGAGACCGGAATCGTCCGCTCGCCATCCGCGCTCCAGCAGAAGGCCTGGAGGTGGATGGTCTCGCCGGTCTTATACATGCGCCCGACCCGGCATGTATCGCCCAACCAGCGCACCGCATAGCTGCTGACCACGAAGGCCGACTGCGCCGGTGTCGAGCCCCCGCCCCAGCAGGCCGCTGGGTCGGCCGCCCAGCGGCCGTTAACCGTCTCCGCGGCGTAGCTCGATGTGGCACCAACGACGAGAGCGACGAGCGCCGCCGCGCACTTCCAAAACGTCATTCCCCGCCCTGCTTTGAGTCCCGTTCCAAATCGCGTTCCTTGCGCAGCTTCGCCCAATACTCCAACCGCTTCTTGATCTCGCGCTCGAAGCCGCGCTCGGGCGGGTCGTAGAACTGCTGGCGCGGCAGTGCGTCGGGGAAATAGTTCTGGCCCGAGAACGCCTCGTCCTGGTCGTGATCGTAAGAATAGCCGCGGCCATAACCTTCGCTCTTCATCAGCGTGGTCGGCGCATTGAGGATGTGCTTGGGCGGCAGCAGCGAGCCAGCCTGCTTGGCGACGCTCATGGCTGCTCCGAAGGCGGCATAGGCGGCGTTCGATTTTGGCGCGGTGGCGCAATAGACCACGGCCTGCGCGATGGCGAGTTCGCCTTCCGGACTGCCGAGGAAGTCGTAGGCTTCCTTGGCGGCGTTGGCCATCACCAGCGCCTGCGGATCGGCCATGCCGATGTCCTCGATCGCCATGCGCACGACGCGGCGTGCGATATAGAGCGGCGGCTCGCCGGCATCCAGCATGCGGCAGAGATAATACAGCGCAGCGTCAGGGTCGGAGCCGCGTACCGATTTATGCAGCGCGCTAATCAGATTGTAATGGCCATCCTGCGCCTTGTCGTAGATCGGCGCGCGGCGCTGCACGATGTCCTGCAGCTTGGCGCTGTCGAACACCTCGCCTTTGCGCACGGCGCGCCAGACTTCCTCGGCCAAAGTCAGCGCGGCGCGGCCGTCGCCGTCGGCCATGCGCTCGAAGGCGACACGCGCCTGTTCGTCGAGCGGCAGCGGCTTGCCTTCGATCTCCTCGGCGCGCTTGAGCAGTTTCTCGATCGCCGCGGCGTCGAGCAAACGGAACACCAGTACGCGCGCCCGCGACAGCAGAGCGGCGTTGAGTTCGAACGAGGGATTCTCGGTCGTCGCACCAACAAGAACGATGGTGCCGTCTTCCATTACCGGCAGGAACGAGTCCTGCTGGGCGCGGTTAAAGCGGTGCACCTCGTCGACGAACAGCAACGTGCCCTTGCCGCTTTCGCGGCGCAGGCGCGCGGCGTCGAACACCTTCTTGAGGTCGGCGACACCGGAAAACACCGCTGAAATCTGCTCAAAATGCAGCTCGGTCGCGTCGGCCAAGAGCCGCGCCACCGTTGTCTTGCCGGTGCCGGGCGGACCCCAGAACACCAGCGAGCCGAGCGAGCGCGTCGCCAGCATGCGCGTGAGCACGCCATCGGGACCAAGCAGATGATCCTGCCCCACGACTTCGTCGAGTTTCTGCGGGCGCAGCTTGTCGGCGAGCGGGCGCGGCGCATCCTTATCGAGGCCGGCGGCGGCGAACAGATTAGGGCCGCTTGCTTTGGCGCGCGGGCTCATCCGTTGAACACCGCGGAAATCTTCTGCCCGCCGCGGATGATCTCGATGCGCCAGGTGGCGCCCGGCGTCTTGCTGACACGCTCAAGATCGCGGGTCTTGGCGATGCGCTCGCCGTTGACCGCTTCGATCACGTCGCCGCGCTGGAAGCCGAGGTTGCTGGCGTAGGAGCCATTGTCGGTGTCGAGGACGACGACGCCCTCGTCGCGATTCTGCAGTTGCAATTCGTCGGCGAGCGCGGGCGACAGGTTCGCGACCTTGGCGCCGGAGAACGGCGAGCGCGAGCGGATAACGATCTCGTCGCGCGGCGTCTCGGGCGCGGTCTGCAGCGTAACGCTCACGGTCAATTCGCGGCCGGCACGCAAGGCGCCGAGCTTGGCGGTGCCGCCGAGCGGCTTCGTGGCGAAGCGATAGTCGAAGGCATTGGTATCGTCGACCGGCTGACCGTCGACCGAGACGATCACATCGCCGGCCTTGAGCCCAGCGGCGGCCGCGGGACTGCCGGCGGCGACGCTGGCGATCAACGCACCGGCGGGACGCTTGAGGCTCATGCTGTCGGCGATTTCCGGCGTCACGGTCTGCAGCTTGGCGCCGAGCCAGGGCCGTTTCACCGCGCTGCCGCCGCTTTTTGCGGACGTCACCACCACCTGCACCATGTTGGCGGGAATGGCGAACCCGACGCCTTGCGAGCCGCCGGAGCGCGAGAAAATTGCTGTGTTGACGCCAACGAGCCGCCCGGTGAGGTCGACCAGGGCGCCACCGGAATTGCCGGGATTAATGGCGGCATCGGTCTGAATGAAGAACTGATAGTCGGAAATGCCGACTTGGGTGCGCGCCAGCGCCGAGACGATGCCGTGGGTCACTGTCTGGCCTACGCCAAAGGGATTGCCGACGGCGAGCACGATGTCGCCGACCTCAAGCGCGTCGGAATTGGCGAATTCGAGGAATGGAAATTTCTCGCGCGGATCCTTGATGCGCAACACGGCCAAATCGGTGCGCGGGTCCTTGAGCACCACGGCCGCCTCGAACTCGCGCTTGTCGGCGAGCGACACCTTGATGTCGTCGGCGCCCTCGATGACGTGGACATTGGTGACGACCAGGCCGGAAGCGTCGGCGATCACGCCGGAGCCGAGCGAGCGCTGCACCTGCGCCGGTCCGCCGGGACCGCCCGGCACGCCGAAGAAGCGGCGGAAGATCGGGTCGTCGAACAGCGGATTGCGCGCCTGCTGCACCGTCTTGGCGGCATAGACGTTGACCACCGCCGGCGCCACGCGCTGCACCACCGGCGCATAAGACAGCCGCAGTTCGCCCGGGGTCGGCACGCGGCGTTCCTGGGCGACGGCCGCGGCGCTCATCGCCGCAGCGGCCAAGACGGCAATAAAAAGGGGCTTGAGGCTCATTACGGCGAATCCCGACGGACCGTCGAGATATAGGCCTCTACTAGGCCTAAATGAAGGCCGTTTACCCGTGGCGCCCCTACTCCTTGGCCGGCACGGTCCGCAGATAGCTGACCACGGCGTCGAGGTCAGTCGTCGTCATCTTGGCGTAATGCGGATAGCCCATCGGCGGCTTGAGCTTGCTGCCGTCCTTGCTGACGCCTTCGGTGATCGCGCGCTTGATCTCGGCATCGGTCCAGGCGCCGATGCCCTTGGTCTTGCTCGAGGTGATGTTGCGCGAGGTCGAGACACCCCACGGTCCGCGGAAATCGAAGCCTCCGGCACCCAGTTTATCGGCGAATTCGCGACCACGCGGCCCCAGCGGGGTGTGGCATTCCATGCAATGGCCGATGGTGGCGAGATAGAAGCCCTTCTTCACCGGATCGTTCATCATCGTCTCGGTGTAAGGCTTCTCGCCGCCAGGAAAGAGATGATGCGGGATCTGCATCTTGTAAATCGGGTCCGGCACCTTGTTGGCGACCGGCTTGAGCGTGCGCAGATAGGCGACGATCGCCCTCATGTCGTTGTCGGTGATGACGGCGTAGAACGCGGTCGGCATGATCTCCGCGATCTGCACGCCGTTCGGGCGCTTGCCGGTGCGCATCAGCGTGATGAGCTCGGCGTCGCTCCAGGCGCCGATGCCGGTTTCCTTGTCCGGCGTGATATTGGCGCCCATCACCTTGAACGGCGGCTCATCCCACACCTGCGATCCGCCGGAAAAATCCTTGCCGGCGATGGCCGCGGGCGGGCCCTTGGGCGTGTGGCAATTGCCGCAGGTCATGATGGTGTTGACCAGGTAGTCGCCGCGCTTGACCAGATCGGTCTGCGCGCTGGCCGTGCCGAGCGTGGCCACCAACAGCGCCGCGCACATCGTTGCAAACCGAACCATTTTCACCCCCATGAATTGCGGTGAGATTATACCGACGCCGAATGCCGCGGCTAATCGCCGGACAATAAAAAAGGGCGGCCCAAAGGCCGCCCTGTGAATTTCCGTTAAAGCTTTGAGACTATGCCGCGACGGTCTCGTTCTCGTCGACCTTCTTGGCCTGCACCGGACCTGAATCCAAGCCCTTGGCATCGACGTCGCGATCGACGAACTCGATCACCGCCACTGCGGCGTTGTCGCCATGGCGGAAGCCGGCCTTGAGCACGCGGGTGTAGCCGCCGGCGCGGTCCTTGTAGCGGGGACCGATCACCGCGAACAACTTGCGGACCTGAATCAGGTCGCGCATTTCCGAGATCGCCTGACGGCGGGCCGACAGCCCGCCCTTCTTGGCGAGCGTCACCAGCTTCTCGACGATCGGCCGCAGCTCTTTGGCCTTCGGCAAGGTGGTGACGATCTGCTCGTGCTTGATCAGCGACGCGCACATATTGGCGAACATGGCAGTGCGGTGAGCGGAGTGCCTGCCCAGTTTGCGGTGAACTTTTCCGTGACGCATCGGTAGCTCCTGTAAACGTCTTGCGACGCGGCCGCGCTGTGCGGCCTAGTAATGATCCTCGAAGCGCTTGGCGAGCTCTTCGATGTTTTCCGGCGGCCAGCCCGGCACTTCCATGCCGAGATGCAGACCCATCTGCGCCAGCACTTCCTTGATCTCGTTGAGCGACTTGCGGCCGAAGTTCGGCGTGCGGAGCATTTCGGCTTCGGTCTTCTGAACGAGATCGCCGATGTAGACGATGTTGTCGTTCTTGAGACAGTTGGCCGAACGCACCGACAGCTCGAGCTCGTCGACCTTCTTGAGGAACGCCGGGTTGAAGGCCAGGTCCGGAATGGTCTCGGCGGCCTGCTCCTTGCGGGGCTCTTCGAAGTTCACGAACACGTTGAGCTGGTCTTGCAGAATGCGCGCCGCGTAAGCGAGCGAGTCGTCCGGCGACACCGCGCCGTTGGTCTCGATCGTCAGCGTGAGCTTGTCGTAATCGAGGATCTGACCCTCGCGGGTGTTCTCGACCTTGTACGAGACCTTGCGCACCGGCGAATACAGGCTGTCGACCGGGATCAGGCCGATCGGCGCGTCTTCAGGACGGTTGCGCTCGGCCGGGACGTAGCCCTTGCCGGTGTTGACGGTGAATTCCATGCGGATCTCGGCGCCCTCATCGAGGGTGCACAGCACGAGATCGGGATTGAGCACGACGACGTCGCCGACGGTCTGAATGTCGCCCGCGGTGACGGTGCCCGGTCCCTGTTTCTTCACCACCATGCGCTTGGGGCCTTCGCCCTGCATCTTGATGGCGATGTCCTTGATGTTGAGCACCATGTCGGTGACGTCCTCGCGCACGCCGGCGATCGAGGAAAATTCATGCAACACGCCGTCGATGTGCACCGACTGCACGGCCGCGCCTTGCAGCGAGGACAGCAGAATACGGCGCAGCGCGTTGCCCAGCGTCACGCCGAAGCCGCGCTCGAGCGGCTCGGCGACGACCGTGGCGAAACGCGCGGGGTCGGACCCGGCGGTCACCTGGAGCTTGTTCGGCCTGATCAGTTCCTGCCAATTCTTTTGGATCACGTCTTCACCTGTTGAGCGGCGCGGGGTGTGCTCGCGCACGGGGGAAAGTTCAGCAGTAGCGGACTCAGGTCCGCCCGATGGAATGTTCATACGCGACGACGCTTGCGCGGCCGGCAACCATTGTGAGGTATCGTGGTCACGTCGCGGATCGACGTGATCGTAAAGCCCGTCGCTTGCAGAGCGCGCAAAGCCGACTCACGTCCCGAACCCGGGCCGGAGACTTCGACTTCGAGCGTGCGCATGCCGTGTTCTTGCGCCTTCTTGGCGGCGTCTTCGGCGGCGACCTGCGCGGCATAGGGCGTCGACTTGCGCGAGCCCTTGAAGCCCATGGTGCCCGACGACGACCAGGCAATGGTGTTGCCCTGCGCGTCGGTGATCGTGATCATCGTGTTGTTGAACGACGCGTTCACATGCGCGACGCCC
>JANMSZ010000020.1:0-9159 GCA_031389925.1 Hyphomicrobiales bacterium
TTCGAAGCCGTCCATCTCGACCAGCAACTGGTTGAGCGTCTGCTCGCGCTCGTCATTGCCGCCGCCGAGACCGGCGCCGCGATGACGGCCGACCGCGTCGATTTCGTCGATGAAGATGATGCAGGGTGCGTTCTTCTTGGCCTGCTCGAACATGTCGCGCACGCGCGAGGCGCCGACGCCGACGAACATTTCGACGAAGTCGGAGCCCGAGATGGTGAAGAACGGAACGTTGGCTTCGCCCGCGACCGCGCGCGCAATCAACGTCTTGCCGGTGCCCGGAGGGCCGACCAGCAACACGCCGCGCGGAATACGTCCGCCGAGGCGCTGGAATTTTCCGGGATCGCGCAGGAATTCGACGATCTCCTGCAGATCCTGCTTGGCCTCGTCGACGCCGGCGACATCGTCAAACGTGATGCGGCCGTGCGACTCCGCCAAGAGTTTGGCGCGCGACTTGCCGAAGCCCATCGCCTTGCCGGCGCCGCCTTGCATCTGCCGCGACAGGAATATCCAAACACCAATGAGGGCGATGAACGGCAGCCACGAGACGAGCAGCGACACGAACCACGGTACATTGTCCGTCAGCGGCTTCGCGGTGATTGCGACGCCCTTGGCGTAGAGCTTCTGCACCAGGCCGGGATCGTTCGGCGCATAGGTCTGGAAGCTGGTGCCGTTGGCGAAGGTGCCGTGAATTTCCGGACCCTGGATCAACACGTCGCGGACGCGGCCCTGGTCGACCTCGCTCAGCAATTGCGAGAATGAAATGTCCTGCGACGTCGTGCGCTGCCCCGGATTTTGGAACAGCGTGAACAGCGCGAGCAGCAGGAGGACAATGATCACCCAGAGGGCGAAATTGCGCAGATTGGCGTTCATCAGGCGTCCTTACCCGCCGCGCACAAGGCCGCGGCACTGTGTATTATTTCTATGCCCAAACTTCGTGAAGGCTTCACGTCTTTCCCTTGTCGCAATGTAGGCACGGCGGGCCCGCATGGAAAGGGCTCGAATCTGCATATTCTAGCGCGATTTGGGCGGGGTTGCGCGCCCTTTGCCGCCGTCCTGTCGGCGCTTGGTTAAGGATGTCGGGCGGCCTGACTGTTTCCTTGGCGGCGCCCGTTCCACGGTGATTTTGCCCCAGGCCAGCGTCACCAAAGCACCCGCTAAACTGCGCCGAAACCGCTTACTGCCTGCCATTTGGGCAGCGTCGAGGGCCTCCTTGAGGGCCTCGAGCTTGCCGAGTTCGACCGGCCCTTCGTCGCCCAGCCTTGCAATGGCGCGCCCGAGGAGGCGGAGCGCGATTTCGGCCGGCAGGCGGGCGTAGCCGCCGGCATCGTAGGCACCCGGCGCGCCGAGATCGGCAGTCAGTTCCGTATGCGCCCGGTCGACCGCGGTCTCGATCGCGCCATCGGCCCGCTTGAGCCGGCGCGCCAGCAGCGCCAGGCGGCGGGCATCGAGGCCCTCCGCCGCGAGTTGCGGCATCAGGCCGCGCAGCCGCGCGCGGGTGAAACGCGGGTCGCGGTTCGACGGATCGTCGGCGAACGGGATTTTCTCGGCACGCAGCGTGGCGATCAGGCGGGCCTTGGGGATGTCGAGCAATGGGCGGACGAGTTTGATCTCGCCGGTCCCGCCTCCTGGCACATTGCTCTCGCGCGCCATCGCCGCCAAACCGGTGAGGCCGCTGCCGCGCGACATGCGAATGAGCACGGTCTCGGCCTGGTCGTCGAGCGTATGCGCGGTGAGGATGTGCGCGGCGCCCGCTTTGCGCGCGGCTTCGGCGAGCAGGCCGTAGCGCGCCAGCCGCGCCGCCTGCGGCAACCCGGTCTTCGGCTTGACGCCGGACCAGCGCAGGGTGCGATGCGTGAGTCCTAGTTTGCCCGCAAGCTTGGCGACGTTGGCGGCTTCGCGTTTGGATTCAGCACGCAGGCCGTGATCGACGGTGGCGACGATCAAGTCGGGCTTGCGCTTGAGAGCCTTGCGCCAGCGCGCCGCCAGCACCATCAGGGCGATGGAGTCAGGACCGCCGGATACGGCCAGCAGCAGAGCCGGAACGTTTTCGAGATCGGAAAAGAGTGTCTTTGCTTCCGCCGCCGAAACACTCAGTTTCGAAACGTTTGGGTCTTTTTCAGAGGGCATTGATCCGGTCCGACATCCGCACCCTCACTGCCGAGGGCGCGCCGTACCGATCATATCAAGTTGTCTTGCCTCAGCAGCGGGCTTTTTTCTGTTCCGCCGTAACGCCGCGTTTCACGGTCGCCGACGCCTTGGGAAATTTACGCTCGACTTCGGCCAAGGTCGCGCAAGCCGCCTCTTTCTGATTGAGCGCGGCCAGCGATTGGCCAAGACGCAGCAGCGAGTCCGGCGCCTTGCCGGACTTCTCGAATTTGGTCGAGACCGCGAGGAACGACTCGGCGGCATCGCGGTAACGCTGCCGCTGGAACAGCGTTTCGCCGAGCCAATATTGCGCGTCGGGCACCAGGCGCTCGTTGGGATGCTTCTTCAGGAAATCGCGAAACGACTGTTCGGCCAGCGCATAGTCTTTGCGCAGCACATAGCCATAGGCGAGGTCGTATTCGTCCTGCGGCGAAGCGCTCGGCGGCAGCGTCGCCATCTGCGGCGCGGGCGCGTTGACCGTGCGCGGCGCGGTTTGCGGCGCCATCACCGGCGGCAATGTTTGTCCCGGCGCGGCGCTGGCCATGCGTCCGGACGGCGGCGCGGGGGCGCTGCCGGACAAAGTCGAGAGGTCGAGCGGCGCGCCGGCATCGCGGCCGCCAGGAGCGCCGATCGGCGTCTCCGGCTCGGACGCGATAACCGAGGCATTGCCGAGCGTGCGCGGCGCGCCGACCGCATTCGGCTGTTGGTTGGGATCGAACACATCGCCGCGGCGGCCCGGGGTCGCGGCCGGCGGCACATTCGCGGGCGCGCCCGGACGCACCGGCTGCGGCGCGGCCGCGGCGCCGCCCTGCTGCAGGCCGCGGACCTGCTGCTCGAGCTGCTGGTTGCGATACTGCAATTGCTCGATGGTGCCGGTGAGCTGGCGGATGGCGTTTTCCATGCGATCGAGCCGCACCGCCATTTCGCCGGGATCGTCGGCCTGCGCGACCTGACCGCCGCGCCGCACGGTCACCTCGGACTGACCCTGGGGCTCGCGTTGCGAACCGCCCTCGCCGCGACTGAACAGATTGTCGATAAAATTGCCGCTACGCTCTTGCGCGCTCGCGGGCGCGGCCAGCCAAGGCAACGCCAACGCCAACGCGTCAATTGTCGCAGCTTGCGCCGCGAAACGGATCAGATGTTGTGAACGAGTCATTGTCCCACACAATTTGGGCCGCGCAATTTGCAGCCACCTATTCCCCCAAGGAATAGCACGAGGGAGATAGCATAAGGGGCGCTGCGTCGAAATTGTGACTGCGCGCACCCTTTAAAAGATATGGCCGGGACATAGACGCCTATGCCCGGCCATAAAATGTGTTCGTTTTGCGGGTTCTTCACGAACTCGCGTTGAGCACCGTGACCGCGCGGCGGTTCTGCGACCAGCACGAGATGTCGTTACACACCGCGACCGGCCGTTCCTTGCCGTAGGAGATCGTGCGCATGCGGTTCGCCTGGATGCCGCGCGAAGCGAGATAATCGCGCGTGGCCTGGGCGCGACGGGCGCCGAGCGCGATGTTGTATTCGCGTGTGCCGCGCTCGTCGGCATGGCCTTCCACGGTGAACTGGCCGTATTGCGAATAGGTCGTCAGCCACTGCGCCTGCTTGTCGAGCGTGGCGCGGGCCTGCGGCGTCAGTTCGGTCGAGTCGGATTCGAAGAACACGCGGTCGCCGACATTGACCACGAAGTCCTGCTGGCTGCCCGGCGTCGCCTGGCCTGCGGCGTTGGCTTGCGCGCCGTCTTCCGGCTTGTTGGCGCAAGCGGTGATCGCCAGCGCCGCCACAAGAACAGCCGCGAGACGCGCGCCGCGAAGAATCTTATTCACATCGATCATTCCGGTTACTCCATTGTCACGCACTGACCGGACTTACATTTGCCTGGCGGGCGATCCACACGATCGCGCGCTTGCGTTCGGCCAAGTGATAACAGGACGTTCGTTAAGCGAACCTTCCATCAACCTTGATGGAACCTTGCAGGAGGCCGGCAAAACTGTCTCGACCGGTGAAACCATTTGTCATGGTTAAAAGGCCGTGAATATGGCGAGCGTGAGACGCTTCTTAGTGCCGCGTGATCTTGTCCGAAAACCGGTTCCCATCCCCGATCAAGTCGAGGACACGCTTTTCGGGATCACGCGGAATGTCTACGAAAGCAGCGGTGACCAAGCGGGATCGGACGCGAGGCTCGGCGTTGGAACTTTCAGTTCGTTGCGACCGGTGATGTCGATCGTATAGAGCGAAGGGCCCTGCCCGGGGTCGCGGAAGAACATCATCACGCGGCCGTTCGGCGCAAAGGTCGGCCCTTCGTTGTGATAGCCGGTCACGAGGATGCGCTCGCCCGAACCGTCAGGCTTGAGAATGCCGATGCCGAAGCCACCGCCCGTCTGACTGGTAAAGGCGATGTAGTCGCCGCGCGGCGACCACACCGGCGTCGAGTGCCGGCCTTCGCCGAAGCTGATGCGCTGCGCCGGACCGCCGGTCGCCGGCATCACATAGACCTGCTGCGAGCCGCCGCGGTCGCTTTCGAAACAAATGCTGCGGCCGTCCGGCGAGTAACAAGGCGAGGTGTCGATTGCGGGCGTGTCGGTGAGCCGCGTCGTCTGCTTGGAGCGCAGATCCATCACGAACAGATTGGCGTTGCTGCCCTGCTGCAGACTCAAGATCACGCGCTGACCATCCGGCGAGAACCGCGGCGCAAAGGTCATGCCGGGGAAATTGCCGACGATCTCGCGCTGGCCGGTTTCGATGTTGAGCAGGTAGACCCGCGGGCCGCCCTGCCCGTACGACATGTAGGTGATTTCCTGCGTCGACGGATTGAAGCGCGGCGTCAGTACCAGATCGTCGCCGCGCGTCAGGTAACGCACGCCGGCGCCGTCCTGATCCATGATGGCGAGGCGCTTGACGCGGCGGTCCTTCGGGCCGGTCTCGTCAATGAAGACGATGCGGCTGTCGAAGTAGCCCTTCTCGCCGGTGAGGCGCTCGTAGATCGCGTCGGAGATGATGTGCGCGATGCGCCGCCAATTGTCGGGCGTGGTAAAATATTGTTTGCCGTCGAGCTGCTGGCCGGCGAACACGTCCCACAGCCGGAATTCCGCTTTCAGGCGGCCGTCGCCCTGTTTGGTCATGCGGCCGGTAACCAGCGCCTGCGCATTGATCACGCGCCAGTCGGCAAAGCGCGGTACCGCGTCGGAATTGGTGATCTTCTCGGTGAAAGCCTGCGGATTGATCGGCGCGAACAACCCGCTGCGCTGCAGATTATTGCTGATCACCCCGGTGACATTGCGCGCGACGTCGGATTCACTTGGCGCGCCGCCGAGAAAATCCGGCAGCGCGATCGGCATCGGTTGCGGATTGCCCTGGTTGATGTCGAGGCGCAGCACCGCGCCGGCGTTTCGCGGCGTCAGCGAAGCAAGCGCTCCGGCGCCCGCGCCCGCGAGCAGGCTGCGGCGGTTCAGCAGAAAATGATTTGTCATAATGGTCGTCTCACAGGAATGTCGTGGAACATCTGTTTGGCGTCAAAGGTGAAGTCGATTTCTTTCCAGCTCTCGTAATGATCGGGGCGCAGCATCGTATACGGCTGGCCGACCAGCACCGCGCGCACCGCGCTGTCGCGCATGGCGTTGAACTGCACGCCGCTGCCGCTGGTCAGAACCTGCGGGCCGATCTCCAGCGTGCCGTCGCGCTTGAAGCGGATGCGGATGGTGATCTGAATGCCGCTGGCGTCCTGCGCGCCGATCGGCGGATTCCACAGCGCCATCAATCGCGCGCGCAACGCGTCGATTTCCGACTGCGAGAGCTGCGACGCAATTCCTGAAGCGGTGCCCATCGACGGCGCGTTGCTCAGTTCGTTACCGGCGGCGGCGCTGCGGCTCGGATCGCGCTTGTCGAGGAGGGCTGCGATCTTGCTCGGGTCGAATTTCGGCTGCTTCTTATCAACCGGCTTCTTCGGCGGCAGCGGCTGATCGACCTTGGTTTCCTGCTGCGGCTTGTCCGGCTGCTTGAGCTTCTCCGCGATCGGATCGGGCTTGGGCATTTCCTGCGCGGGCTTTTCCGGCTCGGCCTTGGCTTCTTTCTTCGGCTCCGGCGGCTTGGGCTCGGGCGGCTTTTCCGCGGTCGGCGCGATCTCTTTCTTGTCGATCTTGGGCGCCTGCTGCTCGACCGGCTTCGGCGTATCGATTTTCTCGACCAGGGGCTTGGGCTTGTCAGGCTTGGGCGCGTCCTTGACGCCCTTGGTCATCTCGGAAAAATCTTTTTCGCTCACCAGATCGACCGGCAGCGCTTCCACCGGGGTCGCTTCCAGCGATTTGCCCGTGAACGTCACCACCGCGAACAGCAGGAATGCCGCGTGCAGTCCGGTCGAGATCACTGAGGCGGTACGCATCTGCATCGTTATTTTTTCGAGCCCTGCTCGAACTCTGTCACGAGAGCGACGCGATGGAAGCCGGCGCCCGACAGCCGCCCCATCACCTGCATCATGGTGCCGTAATCGACCTTCTTGTCGCCGCGCACATAGACGCGGGCTTCGGTGCCGCCGCGCGCACCGGCGACGGCCTGAAGCTTGGGCACCAGATCCTCGGATTTGATCTCGGCGTTCTGCAGGAAGATCTGACCCTTGTCGTTGACCGACACTGTCAGCGGTTCCTTGTCCTGGTCGAGGCTTTTGGCCTGGCTCTGCGGCAGGTCGATCGGCACGCCGACCGTCAACAGCGGCGCCGACACCATGAAAATGATCAGCAGCACGAGCATCACGTCCACCATCGGGGTGACGTTGATCTCGCTCATCACCCTTTGGCGACGACGCCTACTGCGTCCGGTGATCGGCGTGCCCGCATTGGCAGCCATGGCTAATGTTCCCTGCGCATAATCTTGTCCGAAAACCGGTTCCCACTTTTCGGGATCATGCGCTATTCCCGGTCGTCGATTTGCCGCGACAAAATAGCGGAAAATTCGTCGGCGAAACCCTCCAGACGCTGGGCCTGCTTGTTCACCTCGCCGGCGAACTTATTGTAGAAAATGGTCGCCGGTATGGCAGCGACAAGGCCTATTGCCGTTGCAAATAGCGCCTCTGCGATGCCCGGCGCCACCACGGCCAGCGACGTATTCTTGGATGCGGCGATCGACTGGAAGCTGGTCATGATGCCCCAGACCGTGCCGAACAGGCCGACGAAGGGGCCGGCCGAACCGACGGTCGCCAGCACCAGCAGCCGGCGTTCCAGCCGCTCGATCTCGCGGGCGATCGTCACTTGCATCACCTTTTCGATGCGCATCTGCAATCCGGCGAAGGAGCGCTGCGGACCCTCGAAGCTGCGCTTCCATTCGCGCATGGCGGCGACGAACAATGCCGCCATCGAATGGTTCGGCTTGGCCGACAGCGAACGATAGAGTTCGTCCAGCGATTGGCCCGACCAGAACGCCTGCTCGAAACGGTCCATGCCGCGGCGCGTGCGCGTGTAGAGCACAGTCTTGTCGATCGCGATCGCCCAGACCCACACCGAACAGACCAGCAGGCCGATCATGACCAGCTTGACGATCCAGTGCGCGTGCCAGAACAGCGTGAACAGCGAGAGGTCGGACGACGTGAGCGGGAGCACCGACTGTGCCACATCGGCAGGATTCATGTTGGATATCCTTTGGGCACGTCCTTTGCGCTCGAACCGGCTTTCCAAATCGGAACCGGCGCGGCGTCATGTTCAAACGAAGTCGCGCGGCCGGAATTTCCGTGTACGCGCTCAAAACCGATTGTCCTGCAAAGACCCGTCCAAAGTCCCGCCGTCGGCAGACGTAACGGAATCCCTGCAAAACTTGACCAAACTAGGGCGCAAGCCCGCCATTTGGCCCTCTAAACAGCGCTGATTATGGTTAAGGAAGCGTTACCGCAACATGACCGGCCACTGCCGGGGCGCTCGCGACATCAAAACGCAACGGCCGTCCGCTTCGGGGAAAGCGGACGGCCGCAGCTGGGCAGAACTTTATAGGGGCAGGCGATCTAACCCAGAGCTAACTTTGTGCGGGCGGCGCCTCCGGCCGGTTGCGGCGCTCGTTCATGAAGGTGTCGAACTCGGTCTTGTCCTTGGCGAAGCGCAGGCGCTCGAGGAACTCACGAAACTCGCGCTGCTCTTCTTCGAGCCGCTTCAAGGTGTCGTTGCGATACTCGTCGAAGGCGTGGTTGCCGCTCGTGGGCGCCTGGCCCCAGAAGCCGCCGGATGGGGCGGTGCCGCCGCCTATTCCCCCAGACATGCGCGAGCGCATCCAGTCCATTTTGTTCTGCATGCGCTCCATCTTGTGTTGCCAGCGGTCCTGACCGCCGCGAAATCCGCATCCCATTCTTCCGCTCCCAATGATGAAGGCCAGCAAGACAAGGCCAACCGGCCACCACACGATGAATCCGAGGATCATGAGGGCGATCCAAGCGGGCTTGCCGAGTTCGTCGAGTTTCGCAGTGATTGGCATTGTCAGCCTCGTGTGAATGTAAATAACATTTACATTAGTAAGGTCAGGGCGGGTCGATGTCAAGGGTATTTACATCGGAATTACATGGGGACCGCAGGACGGTTTGCGAGAGCGACTTTGGTCGGGCGGCGCGCCAAAAGCGCGCAGGCGGGGCTAACGCCCCGCCCCGCTCTCGAGCCCCAGCCCGCGCAGATAGATGAGGACCGCCGCCTCGAGCAATTCCTCCGGCGGCATCGGCAGCGCGCGCCGCGCCGCGTCGCCACGCGCAAACAGCGACGCGATGCCGTGGGTCATCGACCAGACGTGCAGCGCCACCATCAAAGCCGGCGGGCGGCCTTTGGCCGGCATCAGCGCCACCAGTTTTTCCGCGGCCTGACGCAGCACGGCGAAGGCGGCTTCACTGGCGACGCGCAGGTTCGGATCGGTGTCGAGCGGCACGCCGGCCTCGAACATCGCCGAGTAATAAGACGGCTCGCGCTTGGCGAAATCGAGATAGCTTTTGCCGAGCCGGTCGAAGGCGGCCATCAAATCCGGCTTGCCGTCATTCCAGGCTTTGCTCAGCGCCAGCGT